>JBJEMB010000282.1:0-5510 GCA_051879455.1 Lachnospiraceae bacterium | reverse complement strand
ATTAAAATGTCATTTTTTACAACAGCAGTAACAGGATTAAAGACGGTAGTAACCGCAATCGGAGCAGGTGTAGGTGTTTGGGGAGTTATCAATCTCCTGGAGGGCTATGGTAATGATAATCCCGGTGCAAAGTCACAGGGTATCAAGCAGCTTATGTCCGGAGGCGGTATTATTATCGTAGCACAGACGGTGATCCCACAGCTTTCAACGCTGTTCTCATAATTCATGGGGTCAATCATTGACAAAATCACTGAATTTATAAAGGAAATGCTGCAAGGATGGGTGCTGGACAATCTCGAAACGATGTTTACCGACGTGAATACGAAAGTAGGAACAATCGCCGGAGAGGTTGGGCAGACACCCAGCTCTTGGAACGCAGGTATTTTTTCCATGATAGACAACCTGTCAGATACAGTCATGGTGCCCATAGCGGGGATGATCATCAGTGCGATTCTCTGCTATGAGCTGATTACCATGGTAATGGATAAGAATAACATGCATGAGATGGGAAGCGAGTTTTTCTTCCGCTATCTTGTGAAAGCATGTATTGCAGTATTGCTTGTCAGCTATACCTCTGACATTACCATGGCAATTTTTGATGTGGGCAACCATATCGTTACAAGTGCGGCAGGAGTCATTACAGGCTCCACGACACTTGATGTGACGAGTACGTTACAGTCCATGTTTAACAGCCAGCTCTCCACCATGGGGATAGGCGAATTGATAGGACTTGGAATAGAGACCATGATTGTCAGCTTATGTATGAAAATCATTTCCCTGCTAATCACCGTCATGCTATATGGGCGAATGATTGAAATATACCTTTATGTTTCAGTGGCTCCGGTTCCGTTTGCAACACTCAGCAACCGGGAATGGGGCGGTATCGGAAGTAACTATATTAAGGGACTTTGTGCTTTGGCATTTCAGGGATTTTTCATCATGGTATGTGTGGCAATCTATGCAGTGCTGGTATCCAGTGTTGCAGTTGCAGGAAATCTTCACACGGCTTTGTGGTCGGTGGCAGCATATACCGTTATCCTGTGCTTCAGCTTATTTAAGACAGGTTCCCTTAGCAAATCTATTTTTAATGCACATTAAAGCAGCGTTATATCAGGAAGGAGGCTGTTTATGGCAATATCAGTCGCAGTGCCGAAGAATTTAAGCGGTATCAAGACAAAGGTGGCAATGAATCTGACAAAACGTCAGCTCATCTGTTTTGGTGCGGCAGGTGCGGTTGGGATTCCTTTTTATATCTTTACCAAAGATATCATCGGAACACAGGCATCCGCACTGATCATGGTGGCTGTCATGCTGCCGTTTTTCTTTCTGGCAATGTATGAAAAGGACGGCTTTCCGGCAGAAAAGATTCTGTACTTTATGATAAGACAGAAATTCCTTACACCGGGAATACGCCCCTATAAATCAGAAAATCTCTACAATCAGTTAGAGGAACAGGAAAAAATGAAGAAGGAGGTGCGTTACCTTGAAGCAAAAGCCAAAGGCAAAACCGCAGGGCAGTAAAGGGAAAAATACCAAGCCTAAAGCGGGCTTAAGTTTTTCTGAAAAGAAAAGGCTAAAAGAGCTTCGGCGTACTCTTGCAGGAAACCATAAGGAACAGGAAAAGCCAACTACGGCACAGAACACCATTACTTTCAAAAAGATGTTCCGTGACGGTATCTGTCAGGTGACATCTGAGTTCTACACAAAGATGGTGGAATTTTATGATATAAATTATGACCTTCTGGAAATAGAGGACCAGGGGGAGATTTTAGAGGAGTACAGCAAGCTCATCAATTATTTTGACCCGTCTATCCGGTTTGAGCTGTTTTTATTTAACAGGCAGGTCAACGAGCAGACGCTGATAGACCAGTTTGACATTCCTTTGCAGGGAGATGATTTTGACGATATCCGTGAGGAATATACGGAAATGTTAAAGAAGCAGGCTGCAAAGGGCAACAACGGCATCATTAAATCAAAATATCTTATTTTTGGTACGGAGTGTAAGGGATATAAGGAAGCGAAATCAAAACTGAATAACATTGAAAAGGATGTTATCAGGAATTTCTTAAATTTTGGCACTCAAGCCAGAAGTCTTGACGGAAAGGAACGTCTGCGTATCCTGCATGAGTATTTTAACCAGGATACCATGGAGCCTTTCCGTTTTTCATTTAAGGAACTGGCAGAGTCCGGTAAGAGTGTAAAGGATTACATTGCACCGCCGGGCTTTGACTTCCGTTATCCGAGCCGATTTAAGGCAGGAAAAATGTATGGCAGTGTTCATTATCTGGATATTATTGCACCACGTTTTAATGATGAGCTGTTAAAGAAACTTCTTGATATTGATGATAACCTGACCATTACCATGCACATGCAGACGATGGACCCGGTAAAGGCAATCAAGATGTTAAAGGGTGCTTTGACCAACATTCAGAAGATGAAGATTGAGGAGCAGAAAAAGGCAGTCCGAAGTGGATATGATATGGATATTCTGCCTTCGGATATTATCACTTATGAAAAGGATACGCTGGAGCTGCTTGACGATCTGAACACCAGTAACCAGAAGATTATCAAAATGACTTTCCTGATTACCTGTTACGGCAGGAGCAAAAGGGAGCTTGAAAATATTACACAGAGGGTGTCCGGTATTATCCAGCAGGCAAACTGTAACTTAAGATGTTTGCAGTATTTGCAGGAGCAAGGGCTTATGGCTTCTGCACCGATTGGATGCAATGATACGGGAATTGAGCGTGTGCTTACCACAAAGAGTACAGCTATCCTTGTGCCGTTCTGTACGCAGGAATTATTTATGCCTGCACCGGCAATTTATTATGGTTTAAATGCCCTGTCAAACAACATGATTATGGCAGACAGAAAGAGGCTTCGTACACCAAACGGAGTGATTTTAGGAACACCGGGTAGTGGTAAGTCCTTTAGTGCAAAGAGGGAGATTTTATCCTGCTTTCTTATGACAAGGGATGATGTGATTATCTGTGATCCGGAGGGCGAGTATTTTGCCCTTGTGGGAGCTTTGCATGGGCAGGTGGTAAAGCTGGCAACCAATTCCAAAGACTATTTGAATCCGATGGATATTCAGTTAAGCCATAAGGGAGATAAGGAAGCTCTGAAATTAAAGAGTGATTTTATCATTACCCTGTGTGATCTGATTGCCGGAGGAAAGGACGGTCTGGAGAATGATGAGAAGGGTATCATTGACGAATGTATCCGTCATATCTATGATGCCTATTTTGAAAATCCGGTGCCGGAGAATATGCCTATCCTTGAGGATTTGTATAATGCCCTTTTAGACCATAAAAATGCAAAAGCAGAGCGTATTGCAAATTCCCTTGTGCTGTATGTGCATGGTTCGCAGAATTATTTTAATCATCGCACTAACGTGGACAGTAAGAATCGTATTATGTGCTTTGATATCAGGGATTTGGGAAACCAGTTGAAAGAGCTGGGGATGCTCATCGTGCAGGATGCCGTATGGAACAGGGTGTCGCAGAACAGGGAGAGAAAAATCGCTACCCGTTATTACTGTGATGAGTTCCACCTTCTTCTAAAGGAGAGGCAGACTGCCATTTATTCGGTGGAAATCTGGAAGCGTTTCAGAAAATGGGGCGGTATTCCGACAGGTCTGACACAGAACGTGGGTGACTTCTTAAAGTCGGAGGAAATCGAGGGTATTCTTGGTAACTCTGATTTTGTTTATCTGCTGAACCAGAATGCAAAGGATCAGGCGATACTTGCAGATAAGCTGGGGCTTTCGGAAAAGCAGCTTTCCCATGTAACCAATTCAGAGCCGGGGTCCGGTTTGATTCTGTTTGATAACGTGGTAATTCCTTTCGTGGATAAATACCCGACAGACACAAAGACCTATGCGATTATGAATACCAAACCGGAAGAAAGCGTAAAACAGGAGGATGTTGATTAGTGGCAGAGAATAAAAAAGACAAGTCGGCTGAGTTTGCAAGGGATAAGAGTGCTTTTGCTAAAGGTGGTTCCGAGAAGGAAACCGCTTGGCAGAAAGCACAGTATAAGCATTCCGGTACACATCAGCCAAGAGATGCAAATGACACTTCCAGAGATGTTCAGAAAAAGGAACAGTCTGAAACCTTTGGACAGAATGTCCAGAAGTCGGGGCAGTCAGCAAAAAGCAGAAATAAAAAACAGTATCAGAAGCAGGATACTTTTGGACACAGTGACCAGAAGTCTGAGAATACGGATGCGGACAGTAAGAGGAAAAGCGATTTTTCGCAGGAAAACAATACTTTTACAGAGGAAGGTAACAGGGAGCAGGAGGAACATCAGCAAAAGGATGATTACCACCGCAGGGATACCTACCACCAATCCGAGAAAAAAGGAAAATACCACAGACGGGAGTATCAGAACAGGGAACAGACAAAACAATCTGATTTTGAACGTGATTTCCAGGCGAAGGAAAAAACCTTTACGGAAGGGATAGAGCCGGAGTTTCATGGAAGCAAAAAATTAGACAGACTGCAAAATAAGGCAGAGAAAGCCGGGAAAAAGACCGAAGCTGCAAGAAAGAAGATACCAAAGAAAAAGGAGTATTCCTTTGAGCGTGTCTTTGATGAAAAGACAGGAAAAGCAAAGTATGTGCTGACTGCCGTGGAAAAAGAAAAGCAATTCAAACCGGACAGTCCGATGAAAATGGTTGCAGGCAGGGTCGGTGCAGAATATTCCAATTTTGCCCATGGCAAGGTTGCCGAAGTGGAGAAAGAAAATTCTGCCGTGGAAGGAGCACATAAGACGGAGCAGACAGCAGAGGATGTCTATCATTTTGTGAAACGCAACCATAAAAGCGGATTGCAAAGGAAGAAAGAGAAAGTCGCAAAGCTGGAGAAAAAGCAGTTTAAGAAAGAGGTCAATTTTCGGTATCAGAAGTTTTTGGAAGAAAATCCGGAGATGCAGGAAAAGACCCTGAAAAAGCAGATGCAGAAACGATTGCAGAAACAGCGTATCAAGAGGGAGTATGCAAAGGCAAGGCGGGCAGGACAGGCAGCAAAGAATACAAAGGAAGCGGCTGCAAAATCAGCCAATTTTGTTACCAAGGTTGCCAAGAAAATACAGGAGATAGCGAGCAGGAATGTTTCGCTTCTGGTAACAATCGGTATCTTTGCACTGCTTCTGATTATGATAATGACAGCCATATCGTCCTGTGGAGCCATGTTTTCAGATGGTATGAGTACCACACTGGCAGGAAGCTATATGAGTGTTCCGGCAGAGATTGATGCTGCGGACTTGGCGTTTTCTGAGCTGGAAATGGAATTGCAGAAAGAAATCAATTCCATAGAAACGGATTATCCGGATTATGACGAATACCGCTACAATCTGGATGCCATAGGGCATGACCCGTTTGTTTTAATCAGTTACCTGTCGGCAGTACATACGGAATTTACGGCAAGTGATGTGCAAAGTGAGATAGAAAGTCTTTTTGAAGAAATGTATGAGCTGACCTTAAATCCTACGACGGAAACAAGGACAAG
>JBJEMB010000281.1:0-5577 GCA_051879455.1 Lachnospiraceae bacterium | reverse complement strand
CTCCTTTAATCTGAAGACTTATTTGTTTACGATGTTCTGTGGCTCTCCGTCAACAAAATGCTTAAGGTTATCTACTGCAATGTTCATCAGTCTCTGACGGGACTCCTTTGGCGCCCATGCAATATGTGGTGTCAGGATTACATTTTTGGCATCCAGAAGTGGGTTATCCATGCGGATAGGTTCTGTAGATACAACATCTAATGCAGCTCCTGCTACCTTACCGCTGTTAAGCGCATCTCTTAAATCTTCTTCTACAATAAGTGGACCTCTTGCATCATTAATAATCATGACTCCGTCCTTCATCTTTGCAATCGTATCTTTATTGATAATTCCTTCTGTCTCTGGGAATAACGGGCAGTGAAGTGCAATGACATCTGACTGAGCAAGTACTGTATCCAGATCTGCATAATGGCATGTATCACTCTCTAATTCCGGACGTTTGAATGCATCGTAAGCAAGAACATTCATACCCATTGCCTGTGCAATCTTGCCTGTATCCTGTCCGATACGTCCAAATCCGATAATACCCATTGTCTTTCCGGCAAGCTCAACAAGTGGATGTTTCCAGAAACACCAGTCAGGATTTGAGCTCCACTCACCTGCTTTTACAGCATCTGAATGTTCTCCAACATGGTGGCACAGTTCCAGAAGAAGTGCGATTGCGAACTGAGAAACAGCTGCTGTTCCATATGTAGGAATATTTGCCACCAGAATTCCTTTTTCTTTTGCTGCTTCAATGTCTACGATATTATATCCTGTTGCAAGAACACCGATAAATTTTACATTTTTACATGTATCCAGAGTCTCTCTTGTGATTGGTGTTTTATTTGTGTATACAACTTCTGCATCACCAATACGTTCTATTACATCCTCAGCTTTTGTACGATCATATACTGTAACTTCTCCGAGTGCTTCGAATCCTTCCCAGCTGATATCTCCCGGGTTTAATGTGTAACCATCCAATATTACGATTTTCATATTGTTCTCCTCCAATTTCTTTTCATATTACTGTTTTTCGTTTCCTTTATGTAAAATGCTTAGCCTGCATATCTAGCTCTGTCCTAATTTTTTCTCAAGGTTCTCAAATTCCTTCAGCCTTCTCACGTAAAGGTCCTGTGCGAGTTCAATGCTTACCCGGATAAAGCGAACCTTGTATCCTGCCATACTCTGTACAAGTTTCGGCAGATCCACCGAGATGACACTTCCAATTTTTGTGTATCCACCGGTACTCTGTCTGTCTGCCAGCATAATGATCGGTTGTCCGTTTGGCGGAACCTGTATGGATCCAAAAGAGATTCCGTCAGTGATAATATTTCCGTCTCCTTTGTGCTTTAACGGTTGTTCTCTCTCAAGCCGGCATCCCATTCGGTCAAATTCATTGGTAATCTTTGCTCCGTACCAGAAAAATTTTCGAAGTTCATCTTTTGAAAATTCGCCATCCTGAGGTCCTGTCACCACGCGAAGGGTAAGTTCCTTCTGCGGAAATTTCTCAGGCACCAGTTTTCGAAGTTCCATATTGGGAAGCTCTGTCTTTGGTTCTGTAAATGCGATTACATCTCCTTTTTCAAGCTTTCTTCCGTGAATTCCACCAAGCTCATTTCGCATCAGCGTAGATTTACTTCCCATTACAAGTGGTACATCTAACCCTCCGGCAAATGCAAGATAAGTTCTGCATCCGTTTCCGTTTGTCATTCCGAAAGAGAGGGTATCACCGGCACGAACAATCACCGCCTGATACATCGGGATTGGGCTTCCATTTACATTCGGCATCATGTCCGCGCCGGTTATTGCTATAATATTGTCTTTTGTAAACTTTAGTGTTGCTCCTTGAAAGGTCATTTCAAGCAACCCTTCACTTCTTTTATTTCCGGCCAGTATATTCGCCAGATAGAAAGATTTCGTATCCATCGGTCCTGCCGGTGAAACACCGAACTGTTGGTATCCAAATCTTCCTTCATCCTGTACCGTTGTCAATATTCCGGGGTTTTCAACAATAATTCCCATTACTCTGCCCCCTTCTTATATGTTTTTACACGATAAGTTCCTTTTTGCACATCTTCTCTGATCTTACGATATTCTTTCTCCGTGATTGGAACATATTTGATCCAGTCACCTGCATGAACAAGAAACGGATCTGCTTTTTCATAATCACAGATTGTAAGTGGTGTTGCTCCCACAATGTTCCATCCGCACGGTTGCGGGAACGGAATCAGATTGGAAAGGTTAAGCTGCACCACAATCGACTGTCCCGGAATCTTTACTCTCGGTGACTCTCTCCGTTTAAAATGGAACGGTTCTTCAAATCGTGCTGAATACGCATGTCCCGGTGCAAATCCCAACATATATGTATAATATTCATGCTCTGAATGCATCCGGATAAACTCTTCTACTGAAACATTTTCATAACGGGCACAGTCTTCAAGATCCGGTCCGAATTCCCCACCATAGCAAATCGGAATTTCCTTTACAATATCTGACTGTTGCTCCGCCTTTTCCATACGATCCAGTCTTGATTGAATTTCTTTTTTCAGTTCTCCAAATCGGATGATCTGTGGTTTGTAATGGATCATGAGAGCTGAATAAGTCGGCACCATCTCCGTGATTCCAGTAATCGGATGTTCCGTAAGTTCTGTCATAAGTCCACGCACAAGCTGATTTACTACCAGACTGATTACGTCTCCCATCTGAACGGAAATGGCTGAATCCCCGGAAATCAAAAATTTTGCTTCCATTTGGCATCCCCTTTCTTTTTTGTGCATTTCGTCTGTTTTTCTTTCGTTTTTCCCTGCTTTTTGTTTCACTTTTTTGATTGATTAAAATATATCACAAACAAAATCTTTTATAAAATGAATTATTTGTCTATAATATATTAACTTTTTTTATTATTAGGCATTTTGCTGTACAAAAAAAGGCAGCATGTCCAAAAAACGTGCTGCCTTACATAGAAATCCTTTTTCTTTTTGTCACTTTTTCACATTCAATAAATTTACGGATCTTTTTCTCCTACATAACCCCATCCTTTTTCCTTTAGATAAGGAATCATTTTTTCTTCAAAAAGCTGAATAGACTTCAGCGTTGCTTCATTGGGATATTTGTGTTTGATCATATATGTAATACGCTCCGGAGGCTGAACCGGATTTCCTATCTCACTGACATACACCTGTCTCAGACTCTTAAGTCGGTCAACAACAGAAATGGGTGCGATTACCCACATCTTTTCATTTGACATAAGATGAAGAAGAAGCTCAAATGTATCTACCTGGACACGAGGCCTCTCTCCCTTCGTCACCCACTGGTCGTGCCAGATCTGATAGTTTGCTTCCCAGCTTAAGAAAATCTCCCACTCTTTATCCAGCTCATCTGTATGAATCACGGGTTTTTTCAAATCCGTACTTGCAGACTGTACAATATACATCTTTTCTTTTAATACCGGCTCCGCAATAATATTTTTAAATTGAAGATGATGATACACAAACCCCAGATCAATCTCATAATTTTCCAAAAGTCCATAAAGTTCATAAGAATAATGCGTTTTGATATGCAAATTCATAATCTGCTCTTTCTCATCCAGCATTCCCCGGTACAAGTCAAAAAGAATCGCACTGTTAAGCGTATCCGTACACCCAATCGTCAGATACAACTTCTCATGACTGTCTTTTAAAAGCTGCATCTCTCTCCAGATGGAAATCCATCTCTCTGCGATTGGAATGAACTCTTCTCCCTGAGATGTAAGCTCAATCTGTTTGTATCCTTTTTTTCTCGTGATCAGCTTTACCTGAAGCTCTTCCTCCAAAAGTTTCAGGCGATGACTCACTGTCGGCTGGGATAAAAAAAGATTTTCTGCCGTCTTCGTAATATTCTTTGTCTTTACTATCATTAAAAATGTCTCTATATCAGCCAGATTCATCTACATCCTCCTTTCCACAGTATCCCGTAACAGTCTATTATTTCACCGATTTCAAATATAAATTATATTAATATTATACAGCGTATTTATTCATTTTTCAATTTTCATTTTGCGTGCTATGATGAATGTAAATCAAAAAGAAAACCAAAACAAATGCCAAAAGAAAAAACCAAAACAAAATGCCAAAGAAAGAAATGATATGTTATAAGGAGGATTATCATGGATGCAAAAAACGGAATCTCATTTTCTGATGAATATCAGAAAAGTCTGAAAGAACAATTTTGTTATGCAGATGCCGATCCGGAACATGGTGCGAGATTATTTTTTGAAAACTCCGGCGGTTCTCTCAGATTAAGAAGAGCAGTAGAAGTGAAGGCTGCCGTAGAAGAATTTCCAGACTGTCCAGAACGTGTACGCGGAAGAGGATATGAACTTTCTCATTATGTAGCTGACGGAACAAAGGATATTCTTGAGACTGTATTTGGAGCAAAAAGCGGCGGACTTCTCACAGAGCTTACAGCTTCCCAGACTATGTGGCAGGCAGTAGGAACAATTATGTCTAATGTAAAATGGGGAACAAATGCAGTTACTTCTTCACTGGAGCATCCATCTGCACATGATGCAGTGGAATATTACTGTGAAAGAACCGGTCGTGAATTCCGCGTTGTACAGGCAAATAAAACTACGGGTGGTCTTGATGTAGATGATATCATGAAACTTGTAGACAAAGATACTGTACTGTTAAGCATCATGGCTGCTTCTAACATTTCCGGAAATATCATGGACATCAAAGAAATTGCCCGTCGTGCTAGAGAGATCAATCCTGAGATCTACATCGTAAGCGATGCAGTACAGCACGCTCCTCATGCGGCAATTGATGTAGAAGACTGGGGAGTTGACGTATCAAACTTTGCACCGTACAAATTCTTCGGAGTACGTGGCTGCGGATTCTGCTATGTATCTGACCGTGTATGCGCACTGCCACATCACAAATTAATCCATAAAGATGATCATGTATGGGCACTTGGAACACCAACACCTGGTAACTTCGCTGCAATGATGGCTGTCATCGACTATGTATGCGAAATCGGTGCACATTTCATCGACAGCACAGACAGACGTACTTTATATATAGAAGGAATGCACCGCATCCATCTTCAGGAACGCGCACTTTTATATCGTATGCTTGAAGGAACAGAGGAAGTACCGGGACTTCGTCATATTGATAAAGCAGAAGTTTATGTTGATATGGAAGATCTTACATACAAAGATCTTATCGTTGCCATGGGAATTAAAGGCATTGAATTTGCTGAACTTTCCCAGAAATATCTGGAACATGGCGTAACTGTATTCGAGCGTCTGAACACAAGCCCATACTCCAAGAGAATTGTAGAATCTCTCGGACTGGAAGGAGCAATTCGTGTATCTCCGCTTCACTGTCACGGAACAGATGATATCGATAAGTTCCTGATTGCAACAAAAGAAATTGCAGAAAGTGTTTAGTTTCCCCTTACTCTTTTTAAATATAGAGAACGTTTCGCCTTCCGGCCCACCACCGGGAGGCGAAACATTTGTATCCATTTTTTTGTTATGATATAATATGTCCATAATTTTAAATAGGTAATTGCGAAACAAGTTCGCAATCTTGATTGAAAACAAGGATAGAATCC
>JBJEMB010000280.1:0-5637 GCA_051879455.1 Lachnospiraceae bacterium | reverse complement strand
TCATAAAATGACATCCTCCAATTTTCTGAATTTGTCTTGCCTGTATTATAAAAAACATTCTATGCAACTGATAGATATGTTTTGTAGAAGAATGTGTCATTTTTATAGCTTATAGAGTATAGGCTAACATGCTCATTTCATATAGTTTCACATAAAAAAGACCTAACTGAATTTTGCGTTCAGCTAAGTCTTTTCTATTTTTACACAATCTACAGACCCTATGTCACAAAAGCCTTACACATATTAACATTTATTACTTTTCCGAATCGTCCGATATTCTTTCGGTGTCATATGAAAACATTCTTTGAACACTCTATTGAATGTTCTTTGACTTTCAAATCCACTATCCAGACATATCTCCAATATTGTATCATGACTTGTCTCTAAACGATGACATGCATATTTTAGTCTTATATCATTAATATACTGATTAAAATTTCGGTGAAAAGTTTCCGAAAACATTCTTGATAATGCATATTTACTCACACCCAAATCCAGCGCCATTTTTTCCTGAGAAAAGGTTTCACGAAAATGTGCCGAAACGTAAGAAACCGATCTATAAACAATATCAGAGCTTCCAATACTAGACTTGTCCACTAATTCAAGCTCCGGTAAAGATTTTGCAAGGATAATCTGAATATACGCCTGTGCAATTATATACTTCTGATTTTCGTCAATCATAATTCTTTGTAAAGCATCAAGAACCTCTTGACTAATATCTGCATTTTTGATAACAGGCACTTTTGGAGCCTTTTTTTGAATATCCTCTATAAAACTTGCTCCTATGCAGGACATGGGAATCTTAATATATATTGCTTTATTTTCTCCCAAAGAGAATGCCTGATAATGATGGATCACATCTGGAAATATGATTCCAATATCTCCTAATTCCATATGATACAATTCTTGCCCCACACCCAGTTCTAAAGTCCCTTCAGTAACATATACAATTTCCGTAGCTCCATGAAGATGCGGAGACACATGCTTTGATATTCTATCTATCACTTCAATAGAATTTTTCGTTTCCTTATATGTTAAATACATATACTCCCTTTCTTAAGTTCTTCATTCGCTTTTTCTACGTTCAATCTTGTTAGAATTAATGTAATAAAAAGGTTGAAGAGCATTGGAAGCCATAAGTACATGATATGCAGCATATTCATACAAGATGCGCTCTGAGAAGCTGCATTTGCCACATATCCACTTGCTGCAAGAAGCCAGCCTGCTACTGCAGTACCGATACCTCCACCAACTTTTGTTCCAAATGACGTACAGGAATACATTGTACCATCAACACGTTTACCAGTTGTCAAGTATGTATATTCAGATGTGGTTGCGATAAGAGCATTCATATCGCCCTGAAGCGGACTCATTCCCAACGCAGCAATCGCTGTGCATGCAAGCATAAGCGGTACACTTCCCATATACCCGGCTGCAACAACGCCCAACCTTCCAAGCGTACCAATCGAATATCCAAGAAGGTTCAACTTGTACATACCTTTAAATTTTGCAACCAATGTCGGAGTGAATAAAAGACCAATAATCATTGGAATATTAATTGCCCATGCAAATTTACCTAAAAGATTTGCATTTTTTAGTACGTAAGTCATAAAATAGATTCCCATATTCAGTGTTGCTGAATAAATCTGCATTAACAGGAAAGCCCCACAAATCATAAGGAAATATTTATTATGAATAAGAAGTTTGAAAGCATCAACAAGGCTGTACTTCTCTTCTGTTTCTTCTTTCTTTATAACTTCTTCTGATAATTCTTCTGGCGGAAGTTCTTTTACAGATAAAACTGAAAGTGTATTTGAAATAACACCAACGATGGAATAAACGATTGCCACTGTTCTCCATGCCGCTGCTCCGCCACCTAAATTTGCCACAATCCCAACAGTAATTGTCTGGATCAGCATACTCGTGCCAAATGCAAACATAAAACGGATAGACCCCATCTGCACACGTTCATGATTATTCTTTGTAATCAAAGCGGTAAGCGCTGAATATGCAATATTGTTTGCAGTATAAAAACCTGCATTTAATACCGTATATGCAATGAAAAACCAGGCATATTGTGCAGTTCGTCCCATATTAACCGGTATGCAAAAGATTGCGATCAGACATACTGCGCATCCCAAATATCCATACAGCATCCAAGGTCTCGCCTTTCCCATTCTTGTCTGTGTCTTATCAATCATTGCACCAAAGAAAATATCACTAACACCATCGAATAACTTTGATACTGCAATTAGAGTACCTACAATACCTGCATTTAACCCAACAGTATCTGTCAAATAAATCATTACGAATGCCGATAGTAACGCATATACAACATTACCGGCAATATCGCCCGAACCATAGCCCACTTTGTTATACCATTTTAAATATCTTTTCTCTTCCATTGAATTTTTCTCCTTCAAAAAAGCTTTTCCGGATTTACATGCATGAGCTTTTTCTTTACAAATCATTTACCTTTAAGTTACTTAATTACTCCTTTACAAATGGAACCAGTTTAAACTGAAACTTAAATTCCACATCATCGAATCGATACGGTGCTTCCACATATGGTCCACAGCTGTTTGAACCAATTCCGTTCTGTGCATAATCCAGACAGAACACTGTGCTTCCCGATTTGCTCAATTCAAAATTGTGCCCGGCATATTCTAACACTTCCTGTGTATACTCAGAAGTGTTAAAGGAGAAGGTCTCTTCTGATGCTGCAGCAAGACCAAACTGACTGCTTGTGATTTCCACGTAATCACAGTCAAAATGACTTCCATTTTCCTGTGGTCTGATGTAGTCCTCATGCATCTCGCTTACTTTTGCACGGTACAATCCGTGGCAAGAAGCTCTATGCTTATCACGGTAGCTCTCATAGGGACCCATTCCGTAATAAGAAACATTTTCAAGCTTGTTATTTAGAAACAAGCGAACACCGAATCTTGGAAGATCAGGGAATTCATCATTTTTAACAACATTCATTGTAGATGTAATTCCACCATTTCCATCAATGTTCCAAATCATATCTATATCCAGTATCTTCTGCACAGTTGCCGCTGACACAGAAGCTTTTGTCTTAATCTCTACGCCATCCTTTGATTGAAAAATAATAGAATCATATGCTCGAATATATGCTTCGTGGTAATGCGCTTTCTTCCATTCTGCTTTTATATACATATCATTATCTGTAGGAGCTCTCCAGATATTTGCCTCCATCGGTTTATCTAGATAATCCCTACCGGCAAAACGAATCTGTTCAAACATTCCATTCTTTTTGCTGTATACGTAGCAAAATGCTTTTCCCTTTAATATAATCTGGCAGTCTGTTTCAAGCACTTCGATTTCTGAAGACAACTCCGTATCTAACCATTTCAAGGCTGTTTGATTTCTTCCATCTTCATTTCTAATCAAAATTTCATCAAATCCCAATACATAATCATTTGGAATCAATGCCATTTCTTTTTTTAATCGATAATGAATCTTTAAGTATACTCTTCCCTTTGCAGGAATCACGACATCCAGTTCTGTAGATGCTTCGCTATGAGGTGCTACTGAAAATGCAGGAAGTTTTCCACTTTCTACAGTCAGGCCATCACAGGTCACTTCGTAAGTAATCGTAACGTAATCCTTCAAATCATCGAAATCCATATAGTTATGAAGAACTAATCTCTTACTTTCTGTATCATAAGATACAACTCTAGCCGGTCTATATACATTTTTATACTCGAACAAACCTGTATGAGGTGTACGATCCGGATAAACCAACCCATCCATGCAGAAATTTCCATCATGAATGGTTTCCCCGTGGTCACCACCATAGAAATACACGGTCTTTCCATTCTCTGCCTTTCCTTTATCGATGGCATGATCACACCATTCCCAAACAAACCCACCACACAGCAAATCATGTTTTTGCATCAGCTGGAAATAATCCTCAAAATCTCCAGGTCCATTTCCCATACTGTGGCTATACTCAACTAACCAAAATGGTTTACTTGCATCTTTTTCTAAGTATTCGTGGATTTCTTCAAGTGCCGGATACATTCTGCTGTACATATCTAAATTATCATAATTATATGTCACATCATAATTACGATATCTTGCACCTTCATAGTGAGTGAGTCTATCTGGATCATATTCTTTCATCCACTTCAATGCTTTTTCAAAATTACATCCATAAGAACTTTCGTTTCCTGCTGACCACATGACAATACATGGCCTGTTTTTATCCCTTTTAATCATCAACTGGATACGGTCCATGATAGCTTCTTCCCAGGCAGGATCATCTGCTATCTTTTCATTCCATCGTTTAAAACGGTTGTAATCTGTATCTTCTTTTCTGTAAATCATAAATGGTCCATGTGCCTCAATATCTGCCTCATTCACAACCATAAACCCAAATTTATCACACAGTTGATAAAAATAAGGAGCATTTGGATAATGACTACTGCGGATTGCATTAAAGTTATGCTGTTTCATCATTGTAAGGTCAATCATCAATTGATCAATATCAATTGCAAATCCAGTTTTAGGATCGGAATCATGCCTGTTGACCCCTCTAAACTTTATTTTCTGCCCGTTGAAATAGATTACGTTTTCTTTAATTTCAATTGTTCTAAGTCCGATATAATCAACAATTGTTTCGTTCTCTGTTTCTAATATAAGCGTATAAAGATATGGATTTTCTGTATTCCACAATGTTGGTGCAACAATTTCAAGCTCAATTTTCCCATTCTCTGAAATTTCGCCGTTTGCCATAACAGCTCCATTTTTATCTTCAATTGTAACTTTTGCCTGAGTACTTTCCGTAAACAGGACTTCCAGTCTAACCTTTGCACTTGTCTTTTCAACTTGGGTAGTAATTCGATAATCACGAATACATTTTTCAGGTCTTTTTAAAAGATACACATCTCTGAAAATACCACTCATACGGAATTTATCCTGGTCATCCAGGTAACTCCCATCACACCATTTCATAACCAATACGGCGATTGTATTTTTTCCTTCTTTGATCACTTTGGATACATCAAATTCACTTGTTGCATGCGGCACCTGACTATATCCCACATATTCTCCGTTCAACCAAATATAAAAACAACTGTCTACACCCTCAAAGTTGAGAAATGCCTTCCCTGCCTCTTTATCTTCTACATATTCAAATTCATATACATATGTCCCACACGGAATATCCTGTGGTACATACGGAGGATCAAAAGGAAAAGGATACCGGATATTCGTGTACTGATGAGTATCATACCCTGCCATCTGCCAGACACTTGGAACTTTCATGTCGTCATATTCAGAAACATCAAATCCTTCTTCGTAAAACTTATCTTTTACATCATAAATACTTTCAAAGAATTTAAACTTCCATGTTCCATTCAGGAACTGAATACGATCAGATGCTTCACGGTGCTCTACCAAATCGTCCATTCTTCCTGATGCCGGAATATAATACGCTCTTGCAGGCATCGTATTTTCATGTAACACAGTAAGATCTTCATAATAACGTGGAACTATCATGGAAAAACCTCCTTAAATATAAACTTTTTGCTTTATATGATAATCATACCAAACGTTTCATTTTAATTATTATTTTTCTGTTTTCTAACATTATAATACTTTTTCACGCAA
>JBJEMB010000279.1:4476-5688 GCA_051879455.1 Lachnospiraceae bacterium | reverse complement strand
CATTTATCAAACCAAAGATACCCTATTTTTAATTAAGGACGCAGATTTGAAAATACTGCGTCCCTAACTGAATTATTTTGGTAATTTAAATGAACTTTTTAAGGATACGATTCTGTTAAACACAAGATTTTCCGGCGTGGAATCCTTGGAATCAATACAGAAATATCCGTTTCTTACGAACTGGAAACTGTCGTGCCCTTTCGCTTCTTTGAAACTGTCTTCTACATAACAGTTCTTTCTAATCTCAAGGGAATTCGGATTTAAGTTCAATGAACCATCTTCCTTGTTATAAACTCCCTTTTCTTCGTCGATCAGATTTTCATACAGTCTTACTTCTGCCTGTTTTGCGTATGGTGCTGCCACCCAGTGGATCGTGCCTTTTACTTTACGTCCTGTAAATCCTGTTCCGCATTTGGTCTCCGGATCATAAGTACAGTGTACAACTGTTACGTTTCCATTCTCATCAGTCTCATAGCTTTCACATTTTACAAAGTATGCATTCATCAGGCGAACTTCGTTACCTGGGAAGAGACGGAAGTATTTCTTCGGAGGCTCGATCATAAAGTCATCACGTTCAATGTAAAGCTCTCTGCAGAATGGAATCTGGCGCTTTCCAAGTTCTGGATTCTCCAGATTATTATCTGCTTCCAGATACTCTACTTCACCTTCCGGATAGTTATCGATTACAAGCTTCACCGGATCAAGAACCGCCATCATACGAGGTCTCTTCAGCTTCAGATCCTCACGGATACAATACTCAAGCATTGCATAATCCACAGAGCTCTGGCTCTTTGACACACCGCAAAGTTCAATAAACATCCGGATAGATTCCGGTGTAAATCCTCTTCTTCTAAGTGCTGCAATAGAGACAAGTCTCGGATCATCCCATCCGTCTACGATACCTTCCTGCACCAGTTTTTTGATATATCTCTTTCCGGTTACCACATTGGTCAGATATAATTTTGCAAACTCAATCTGACGCGGTGCCGGATCAAACTCACATTCTCTTACTACCCAGTCATAAAGCGGTCTGTGATCTTCGAATTCCAATGTACAGATGGAGTGTGTGATTTTTTCCACCGCATCTTCAATCGGATGAGCAAAATCGTACATTGGATAAATGCACCATTTGTCTCCAGTATTGTGATGAGTCATATGTGCCACACGATAAATGACCGGATCACGCATATTGATATTCGGGGATGCCATATC
>JBJEMB010000279.1:0-4376 GCA_051879455.1 Lachnospiraceae bacterium | reverse complement strand
TTGTTCGTTGCACTCACATGCATCCTCGAAAAAGCATCTTGCTGTAAACAGCATCTGCTTTTTCTTTGGCTGCGCGCTCGTTGCCATGCGTTCATATTATCATAAAACGTATTTTGAAACAAGATTTGTTTCAATCATTTCTTCTATGCGTTCTTTCAAAATATTATATGCCTGTACAATGATAGCTGCATGATCACAGGCAATGATGCCTGGTTCGATTACGGAAAACTTTTTCTCTCTGACAAGTCCTTCCCGTACTCTCTCTTCTACAACGGCTATCGTATCTATTCCATATTCTCTATTTTGCACCTTTAAAATATAGGTGTTTTTCATCAAATCTTTCATCCACTCTACTTTTTCACACTCTACAGAGACCTCACACCACACGGCATCTGCAGCATCATCCCCTGCTTTCACTGTTACATCTTTTTCATTCACCAATGAAAGATATGCCGTTGTGATCACTCTTGTTCTCGGATCTCTGTCATAATCTCCGTACACCGCAAACTGCTCCATCGGAAGATTATGAACTCCTGTCTCTTCAAAAAGCTCCCTTCTTGCGGTATCAGAAAGATTTTCCCGCATATTGGCAAATCCACCCGGAAGTGCCCAGAATCCAATGCTTGGGTGATTGCTTCTCTTTACCAGGAGTATCTTGATGTCTTCTAAAGATTTACATTCTTTTCCTTTATACGAAAACACTACCGCATCTGTTGTACAGCTCGGTGTCTCATACTTATGAGAATCATAATTTTCCAGAAACTGTTCCAGAGACTGTCCCTCCTGATTCATCTCTCCTGTTCCGTAAAACTTTGAAATATCCTTTAAAAATGATGGCATATTATTTCTCCTTTACTGTCTCATAATATCCTTTTGGCATCCATTTCCCTTTCCACACATAGAGCACAATCATCACCATACCCACACACCAGCTTACCGGATAAGCTGTCATAACACTAAATAATTCGTGAGTGATCCTGAGTGCTCCCCAGATCCAGAACACGCGGAAGAGACATAGCGAAAACAAAAACACAAACATTGCCTGCATAGTCTTTCCGGTTCCTTTAATAATACCTGCAATGACATGTAAAATTGCAAGCATCCAGTAAAACGGACAGAAAAACTTCATAATAAATACACCGTATTCTACAACTTCTGTCTGATCTGTAAACACTCCGATAACCTGAGGTGCAAATTGCATGAGAAGAATTCCGGTAAGAATAGTATAACAAACTCCCATTCTTACAGATACATGCATTCCCTTTTTCACCCGGTCATATTTCTTCGCGCCTACATTTTGTCCCGCAAATGTTGTCGCCGCCATGCTAAAACTCATAACTGGCAGAATATTAAATCCGTCAACTTTAATATACGCAGCAAAACCTGCCATCGCCATTGCCCCAAAACTATTGACACTCGACTGTACAACTACATTCGAAAGCGAAATAACAATGTTCTGTACACCTGTCGGAAGACCGATTTTCAAAATTTTTGAAAACAAATTGTCATAAAGTCGGATATCTTTAAAATTAAGCTTATAAATATCCTGGCTCCTTGCAAGAAAGACAATGATAAAGACACAGGATAAAAACTGGCTGACATCTGTTGCAAGTGCCGCTCCCACAATTCCCATTTTAAACACTACAACAAACAAAAGGTCCAAAAAAATATTGGAAACTGCCGCAATAATCAGATAAATCAGTGAACGTTTTGAATTCCCGACTGCATTCAGAATCCCGGCAGACATATTATAAATCACTGAAAATAGAATCCCGCCAAAAAAAATCTGTAAATAAGTAACCGCAGAATCAAAAACTTCCGAAGGGGTTCCCATTGCCTTTAAGATCATCGGAGATGTAACAACACCTACAACTGAGATTACAAGTCCGGCTCCGATTGATATCGCAATCGTAGTATGAACCGCCTTTCTCACCCCTTCTTTATCTTTTGCTCCAAAAAACTGCGAAATCACTACACCCGCTCCGGTAGACGCACCGACACAAAAACTGATCAGAACATTAATAATGGAACCACTGGAGCCAACAGCTGCTAATGCTTCGCTTCCGATGTAATTTCCAACAATAATGGAATCCATCGTATTATATAACTGCTGAAAAAGATTTCCCAGAATAAGCGGAATGGAAAAAAACAAAATATTTCTCCATATAGGCCCTTCTGTCATTGTCTTTTGCACTTTCATTTGTATCCCCAACCTTTCAACAAAAGCTTTAACTCCACACACATAAAAAACCCTTGAACCAATCATCAAGGGTTTTACAAAAGCTGCCGAGCGGAATCGAACCGCCGACCTCCGCCTTACCAAGGCGACGCTCTACCGACTGAGCCACGGCAGCACGCATATTCAATATGCAACATTAATAATATACAATACATTCTATGAATTTGTCAATATCATTTACGTTCGTTTTCCAGAATCTTCTCTGTCTTACTCTTGATTCTCTGAAGGGCATTATCAATCGTTTTCGGACTCCTGTCCAAAAGCTTTGCGATCGTCTTATAGTCTGTCCCCAGTAAATGAAGATATAAAACTCTGTTTTCAAGATCGCTTAGATTTTCCTTCAACTTATTTTGCAAAATCTGTGTATATTCCTGACTGACCAGAAGTTTCTCCGGATCACTCTCTTCTCCTGCTTCCATTGTTTCAAGGAGAGAATTTTGCTCTCCATTTTTCTCGTAAAAAGAGATGTAACTATTAAGTGGGCCATGTTTTTTTCTTTTCGATGCTTCTATCGCAGAATACATCTGCCTTGTAATACAAAGTTTTGCAAAACTGAAAAACGAACTTTCCTGGCTGACATTATAATCCTGAACTGCTTTAAAGAGTCCGATCATTCCTTCCTGAATGAGATCATCTGTCTCACCGCCAAGGAGATACATAGCATTTGCCTCTTTTCTGACCAGATTCTTATATTTTTCCATAATATAGTCAATGATTCTGGAATCACCGTCTCTGAGCTTCTTTATCAACTGCTCATCAGTCATTTGCTCATAATTTGTCATATTATTGTAACCTCTGTCTTACAATCTCATAGGCAAGCACACCTGCTGCCACAGATGCATTTAATGAATCAATGTCCCCTTTCATCGGGATACTTGCAACAAAATCACAGGTTTCTTTTACAAGGCGGCTGACACCTTCTCCTTCATTTCCAACAACCAGACCGATCGGTCCTTTCAAATTCAGTTTATACATCGACTCCCCGCCCATATCGGCACAGACAAACCACAGCCCCTTTTCCTTGAGCTCTTCCATCGTATTTTTCAGATTTGTAACTTTTGCCACCGGTGTATAATTCAGAGCACCTGCAGACGTCTTTGCTACTGTGGCAGTAAGTCCTACCGCACGTCTCTTCGGAATAATGACACCGTGTGCACCGGCAAGATTGGCTGTACGGATAATCGCCCCCAGATTGTGGGGATCTTCAATATTATCCAAAAGAATCAAAAATGGATCTTCTCCCTTTTCTTCGGCGAGCTTCAGCATATCCTCCACTTCCGCATATTCGTAAGCTGCAGCATATGCGATCACTCCCTGATGTCTTCCGGTCTCAGACATCTGTGACAGACGCTCTTTTGATACAAACTGAAGAAGTGTATCGTGTTTTTTCGCCTCTCTGACAATGGTTCTCACCGGTCCGTCCTGACATCCATCTAAAACAAACAGCTTATCGATTGGCTTCCCTGAACGAAAAGCCTCCAAAACAGCATTTCGTCCCTCGATCATATTTTCATTTACATGCTTCTCTTCATTTACATTTTTCATGTGAAATCCTCATTTTCAAATATTTTGCAAATTTCTTACTCAGTAATACTGTCCAATCCCATTTTAACCAACTCAAGCATTCTTTTCCACTCTTTTTTCAAATATAAATATCCCATCAATGCTTCGAATCCCGTTGCCCTTCGGTAATCGGTCACGGACTGGTTCTTTGCGGGAGAAACGCTTTTTGCATTCCTTCCTCTTTTATAAATTGCATGTTCTTCTTCTGTCAAATGCTCCTGCAGAGTTCGCATCATCTTTGACTGGGCCGACGCCTGTACCAGACGGCTGGTCTCCTTGTGAAGAACCTGCACCGGTTTATTCCCTTCGCTGATCACAAGAGATTTAATGATCAGGTCATAAATACAGTCTCCGATATACGCCAAAGTGAGAGGTGAATATGCATTCACATCCACCTCTCCCATTTGAAATATTTCTTTCATACAGGAATCAAACTGCCACATTACGCTCTCTTCCATTGTACTCCTTCTCTGGTATCCTTAAGAATAATACCCTTTGCCAGTAATTCATCACGGATTGCATCTGCACGGGCAAAATCTTTCGCTTTACGTGCTGCCTGACGCTCTTCGATCAG
>JBJEMB010000278.1:0-5751 GCA_051879455.1 Lachnospiraceae bacterium | reverse complement strand
TATAGTGATTGGCTATCCGGCAAACTTGATTCTTAAAAGTAGCATTTCTAAATGTAGCAAATTTTTATTATAAAACATTACTTTACAAGAAGAATAAAAAAGCATATAATTCTTTTATAATATATTTAATAAAAGAGGATAAGAAAACGGAAAATAAAGATAAAAAAAATATAACAAGAAAAAAAATAATTAATTATGTGCTGAACAATTATGTTACATCCAAGGCAGAAATCGCAAAAGAGTTAAACTTGAGTATGCCGACTGTGTTAGCAAATGTGAATGACTTGTTAGAAAAAAAGGTGTTGGAAGAAACTGGGGAATATGCTTCGACCGGTGGACGGAAGGCAAAAAGTATAGGGATTAATAAGTCATATTGTCATGCAATGGGAATTTTGATTACAGCGAATCATATAGAAATGGTATTAGTAAATCTTGGAGATGAGATTATAAAAAAAGATCGCATCCGTTTAAAATTTACGGCAGAATTATCCTATTGTACAGAGGTGGCACAAAAGGTCAAAACTTTTCTTGAAGGCGAATTAGCGAAGGATACGCTGCTTGGGATTGGAGTGGCGATTCCAGGAATTATTGATCAGAAAGAACGGATTGTTTTAAAATCCCATGCTTTAGGTATAGAGAATTATAGTCTGCGCTTTTTAGAGCAGGCTCTGGAAATTCCAGTATATTTTGAAAACGATGCTAATGCTGCAATGCTTGCAGAAAAAAAGCAAAAGTATCCAAATGCGATATATCTGTCTTTGAACCACACCTTAGGAGGTGCATTCTGCATAGATGGAAAGCTGTTTCGAGGGCAGAACCAGAAAGCAGGGGAGTTTGGTCACATGATACTCGTTCCCGGTGGAAGAAAGTGTTATTGTGGTAAATCAGGATGTGCAGATGCATATTGTGCTGCAAGTGTACTGACGCAAGATAACAGGCAGTCACTGGATGCATTTATGGAAAAAATTGAAAGTGGTGATGAAAAAACTTTGCAGACATGGAATGAATATCTGGATCATCTTGCTGTTTTGATATCAAATCTGCGGATGGCATATGATATGGATATCATACTAGGAGGTGATGTGGGAGGTGTATTGTCAGATTATATGATACCACTGGGAGAAAAAGTGATGGCATATAATGGCTTTGAGCATGATGTTTCATACTTGAAAAATTGTTCGTATAAGAAAGAAGCGTCGGCTGTTGGAGCCGCGAAATACTTTTTTACAAAACATATGGTAGAATTGTAAATTTTTTGAACGCAGATAAGCATTCCACCGCATCTGGTGCGTAGGGCATTAAGCGTTTGGTAAGGGGATATGTAGTCTGTTGGAGTTAAAAGCACCCACTGACAGGTTGAGAAGCGAATGCGGATGTCCGCTTTATATGTGTGAAAAACGAGAAGTTGTGTAAAATTAGAAAAAGATATTATAGTAAAAAACGGAAAGAAAACAGTAACTACGGTTTCCTTTCCGTTTTTTTGCGTGTTAATTGTTAAAAATATACAAAAAATTAATCTTGAAATTATGAAATATATAAGAATATGAAAAAACATATTGACAAATTGTGTTTATGTTGTAATAATGTAATTACTTTAATAAAACATTTTATAAAACATAAAATAAAACAATATAAAAAAGGAGGAAACAATTATGTTACAGCAGGTAATGACAAATCCAGGAGAAATTATTTTCAGAGAGGTTCCGGTTCCGGAGGTAAAGGAAAATCAGGTGTTGGTAAAGATTATGAATATTGGTGTTTGTGGATCAGATATTCATGTTTATCATGGAAAACATCCGTTTACAAAATATCCGGTAACACAGGGACATGAGGTTTCCGGTGAGATTACAGAACTTGGAAAAAATGTCACAGAGTTTCATGTGGGACAGAAGGTGACGATAGAGCCGCAGGTATATTGTGGACACTGCTATCCATGCCGTCATGGAAAGTATAATCTCTGTGAGGAATTAAAAGTAATGGGATTTCAGACGACAGGAACAGCCTCTGAGTATTTTGCAGTGGATGCATCGAAAGTAACACCGATTCCAGAAGATATGTCCTATGAAGAAGGAGCTATGATCGAACCTCTTGCGGTGGCAGTCCATGGTGTAAAACAGATGGGTGATGTGGCTGGCATGAATATTGCAGTCCTTGGTGCAGGACCGATCGGAAATCTTGTAGCACAGGCAGCAAAAGGAATGGGGGCAGCGAAAGTGATGCTCACAGATATCAGTGATCTTAGACTGGCAAAGGCAGAAGAATGTGGGATTGATGTATGTGTGAATACCAGAAACAAAGACTTCGGTGAGGCAATGGTTGAAGCATTTGGACCGGATAAGGCGGATGTGATTTACGACTGTGCCGGAAACAATATCACAATGGGACAGGCGATTAAATATGCAAGAAAAGGAAGCACGATCGTACTGGTAGCTGTTTTTGCAGGAATGGCAGAAGTAGATCTTGCAGTGGCAAATGACCACGAACTTGACATTAAGAGCACGATGATGTACCGCCATGATGATTACATAGATGGAATCAGACTGGTAAATGAGGGCAAAGTTCATTTGAAACCGCTCATCTCAAAGACATTTGCTTTTAAAGATTATCAGAAGGCATACCAGTATATTGATGATAACCGCGAGACAACGATGAAAGTAATTATCAATGTCAGTGAAAAGTAAGGAGTTAATATGGAAAATAAATATGGAATTGTCGGAGTTGCCCATATCGGGCTTCCGACAAACGATTTACAGAAAACAGTTGAGTTTTATAAGAGTCTTGGATTTGAAGTGATTATGCAGACATATAATGAAAAAGCAGGGGAAAAAGTGGCATTTTTACAGATAAAAAATTACTGTATAGAGACTTTTGAAAATGGGCAGGCGGCAATGGCAGACGGTGCATATCAGCATGTTGCACTTGATGTGGAAGACATTGAAAGTATGTATCAGAAAATCTGCAATGAAAAATACACAGTTATTACAGACGGAATCGAAGAACTGCCATTTTGGGAAAATGGTGTGAGGTTTTTTATGATTAAGGGACCAAATGAGGAAAGAATAGAGTTCTGCCAGAAACTCTGATAAAAACAGGAGGGACATATGGAAAGCGAAAACAAAAATGGAAAAATACCGCTGATCAGTAAGATTGCATATGGGTTTGGTGATGTTGGATGTAATTTCAGCTGGATGTTCGTCAGTAATTTTCTGATGATATTTTATACAGATGTGTTCGGAGTCAGTATGGCGGCTGTGTCAGCACTTATGCTTTTTTCAAGATTCTGGGATGCAATCAATGATCCAATTGTCGGGGGACTTACGGATAAAACAAAATCGAGATGGGGACGGTACCGTCCATGGCTGTTAGTAGCGGCACCAATTACAGCAATTCTTCTTGTCATGACATTTTGGGCAAGACCGGACTGGCCACAGAATGGAAAGATCATTTATATGGTAATTACATATTGTCTGCTGGTTTTGGGGTATACTTGTGTGAATATTCCATATGGAACCTTGTGTGGTGCTATGACACAGGATATTGATGAACGTGCAAAAATAAATACATCCCGTTCGGTTGCAGCGATGATTGCAATTGGTGTGTTAAATATTATCACAGTTCCACTGCTCAGCAAATTCGGCAGTCACAGTGCAAAGACAGGATATCTGACAGTTGCGGTCATATATGGATGTATTTTTACAGCCTGTCATTTCTTCTGCTTTGCGAAGACGAAAGAGACAGTGATTACTCCGGAAAAAGAAAAGATTTCTGTAAAGGTACAGTTGAAAGCAGTCATGCAGAACAGACCATATCTTCTTGCATTGGCAGGACAGATACTATTTGGATTTACATTATATGCTAGAAACGCAGATATTCTGTATTATTTTACATATGTGGAAGGAAATGCCTCCTACTATACAACTTATTCAATGTGCATCATTATTCCTTCTATCATCGGGGCAGCCTGTTTTCAACCATTATTCCGCAAGTTGAATAACAAAGGAAGAACAGCATCTCTCTTTGCTTTATTTACAGGAGTTTTCATGTTGTTTATGTTTTTCTTCAGTGCCAAAGAATCACCAGCAATTTTTTATGCATTATCTGGTCTCACACAGTTTTTTTTCTCTGGATTTAATACCGCAATCTATGCAATTATTCCAGACTGTGTGGAATATGGGGAGTGGAAAACCGGACTTAGAAATGACGGTTTTCAGTACGCATTTATTTCACTTGGAAATAAAATCGGAATGGCAGTTGGAACCGCACTTTTAGCAGGATTACTTGGAAAATATGGTTATATTGCAAATCAGACACAAAATGCAATTGTACTTTCAATTATGAAACATGCTTTTACGACGATTCCAGGTGTACTTTGGATTGTGACTGCGGTTGTATTATTTTTCTACCGGTTAAATAAAAAGCGTTATAACGAGATTGTGGAGGAACTGAAAAATGGAAGAAAAAGTTGATATCGTGGCATTGGGAGAATTACTGATTGATTTTACGGAAGCAGGACACAGTCAAGATGGGAGGAAACTGTTCGAACAGAATCCCGGCGGTGCTCCGGCAAATCTTCTAACCGTTGCAAGCCATTTTGGGTATCGCACATCTTTTATTGGAAAAGTTGGAAACGATATGCATGGTAAATTTTTAAAGAAGACATTGCAAAAGGAAGGAATCTATACAGATGCTATTGTTGAAGACCCGGGTTATTTTACAACGTTGGCATTTGTAGAAATCGGTGAAAATGGAGAACGAAATTTTTCTTTTGCAAGAAAACCGGGTGCAGATACACAGTTAAAAAAAGAAGAACTGGATCAGACGTTAATTTCCGGATGTAAAATTTTTCATTTTGGATCATTATCGCTGACAGACGAACCGGCAGAAAGTACAACGATCGAAGCAGTAAAAATGGCAAAAGCAGCGGGTGTACTTATTTCCTATGATCCAAATTACCGCCCATCTCTTTGGAAGAACAAAGGGTATGCAGTGAAAAAAATGAGATCTGTCATAGAATTGGTAGATGTCATGAAGGTATCGGATGAAGAGAGTATTCTCCTGACAGAGGCGAAAAGTTATGAACAGGCTGCAGATCAACTCCTTGCCATGGGACCAAAGCTGGTTGCCATTACATTGGGAGAACAGGGAGTTCTTATGGCAACAAAAAGCAGAAAAGAAATCATCAAAGCATTTCAGACACATGCGGTCGACACGACTGGAGCAGGTGATTCATTCTGGGGAGGCGTATTATGCAGTATACTTTCTATAAATAAGCCCGTAGAAAAGATGGAATGGGAAGAGATCAGAAAGTGTGCTGTTTTGGGAAATGCAGTAGCAGGATTGTGTGTGCAAAAGAGAGGTGGAATCCCTGCGATTCCGACGAAAGAAGCAGTGCTTGAATTTATGCAGAAATAATGAATGTATATGAACAAACTCGGAGCTGTAAAAACTCCCCCATTTTTAACAAGGATATAAGCAGGATAACTTTCAAGATTGCTTCTGTCTGTATTTTTATGTAAATTACGAATAAGTTTTATTCCCTGGATTCTTCTCTCCACGTACATAATGCCGTAAGCAGAGGTATCAGAGATTTCCACTTTTCAGTAAGACTATGGTCATCTTTGTCATCATCCTTGTAATCAAGAAGATACCCATCGTACTGGTATAAACAACAATGCTGTTGCGTTTTGGAGTGTATTCTGCAAACATCGTTCCCATTGTATAGACGCTCCTTATCATTCAATTGACCATTAG
>JBJEMB010000277.1:0-5759 GCA_051879455.1 Lachnospiraceae bacterium | reverse complement strand
TGCTTCTGACAAACAGCACAGCGATCAGAGATGTATTACTCTTCCCGACCATGAAAACGAGAACAGACGTTTAGGTCTAGTCAGCAGGTAGTCAAATCCAATCAGCAAAATATACATCTTGGATGTACACGGATTTACATGAAATTCGGTGGAGTTTATTGGTTGTTAGTGACGTTGTATGGACTATATGAAAGTGGAAAAATGGGCTCAATGGATTCCTAAATACTTTCATAATCTATTTGAAAAGCTAAATATTGAATTATTCTTGAGGAGCATTTAAGAATAAGGTGTTTTAGGACACATTGCTATTGGTAGAAATATCAAAGCGATGTGTCCTTTTTTCTTGTCTATAAATCCGTGGAGCATCATTAAATCATGTGATTTTTAGTTTTGACACACGCCATTGTAGTCACCTGCACTTATAAAAATGTAGAGATGGGAGGAAAGAATGAAAAAGAATAAAGGACCGGATTTGGAGAAGTATTTGGAAGGGAGAGGTCGCAGATTTGTCAATTATGCTCAAGGAGCAGAAATATATCAAGTCACATACTGGGCTTTTGTTCGAGCGGCAAAGGATGCAAATTCTAATTATCCGATTCGAAAAACCAGCATCGTGGATTTGGATATTTTTGAGAATTATTTAGCGGAGCATCCAGAGGTAGTTGCGAGATTTGAAGCTAACAGGAGGAAGAACTATGGGAAAGAAGAGAAAACAAGTCCCAGAACTTGAAAGAATGGTTCGAGAGAAAAGAAAAAAATATGTGCGTTACGAAGAAGGAGCACAACTATATTCAATGGGATTACATACATTTCAGCAACTAGCAAAAGAAGCCGGAGCAATTTATCGCATCAAAAGAATTGTTCTTGTGAATCTTGACATTCTTGATGAGTATATGGAGGCGTTCCGGGAGTATGACTTTTAACGTTATATCAATTTAAAACCAATATTACAAAGGTAGGAGGAAGAAGGATGTGTAAGATAATTTCAGTATCTAACCAGAAAGGCGGAACTGGGAAAACAACGACAACGGTTAATTTGGGAATAGGATTGGCAAGAGCAGGGAAAAAAGTGCTTCTTATCGATGCGGATCCACAGGGAAGTATGACAGCCAGTCTGGGTTATATCGAACCAGATGATATTAATATTACATTGGCAACTGTGATGATGGCAATGATCAATGATGAAGAAATAGACTCAGAAGAGGGAATCTTGCATCACGAAGAGGGCGTGGATCTACTTCCTGCCAATATTGAACTGTCAGGGTTGGAAGTATCGCTGGTAAATGTAATGAGCCGGGAAACATTGTTGAAAACATACTTGGAAACAGTCAGAGACAGATACGATTATATTTTAATTGATTGTATGCCATCTTTGGGAATGCTCACAATTAATGCTCTTGTAGCGGCAGATTCTGTTGTAATACCTGTACAGGCTGCTTATTTGCCTGTAAAAGGTCTGGAGCAATTGATCAAGACTATTTCTAAGGTAAAGCGACAACTTAATCGTAAGCTGGAAATAGAGGGCATTTTACTTACGATGGTTGATTTCAGAACGAATTATGCAAAAGACATTTCAACCATGCTCCACGTTACATATGGGTCAAAGATTACGATTTTTGAAAATGTAATACCGTTATCCGTAAAGGCAGCCGAGACGAGTGCGGAGGGAATAAGCATTTATGCTCACTGTCCTAAGAGTAAAGTATCCAATGCTTATAAGAGTCTGACACAGGAGGTTTTGGAAAATGAAAAATAGAAGCGGTGAAAAAATTAAATTAACAAGTATTGATGAACTTCTGGGTGTTGTAAATGAGGAATCTGCTATGGAGATTGAAATTGATAAAATAAAACCTTTTGCAGGACATCCGTTCAAAGTAATTGATGATGAAAAAATGCAGGATCTGGTCGAAAGCATTAAAGAATTTGGAGTGTTGACTCCCGTACTGATCCGTCCTGAGCAAAATGAAGGGTATGAAATGATTTCCGGCCATCGACGGATGCATGCGGCACTGCAGGCAGGGCTCATTACAGTACCTGCAATAGTCAGAGAAATGACTGATGATGAAGCGGTTATTGCTATGGTAGATGCCAATATTCAGAGGGAAGAATTACTTCCGAGTGAAAAAGCATTTGCTTATAAAATGAAATTAGAAGCAATGAAAAGGCAGGGATGTAGAAATGATTTAACTTCTGGTCAAAATGACCAGAAGTTATCAGGAAGTGTATCCAGAGATATATTAGCTGAACAGGTTGGAGAAAGTTCCAAGCAAATACAGCGTTATATCCGCTTGACAGAACTTATCCCAGATTTACTTGAATTGGTAGATAAGAAACGTTTGAACTTTACCATTGCTGTTGATATCTCATATATTCCGCAGGATGTACAGAAATGGATTTATGAATATATCTGTGACAATGGATTTATCAAACCAAATCAGATTGCAGCTTTAAGAAATTATCTTGGACAAGGACCGGTTACACAGAGTCTGATGATCAGTATTCTGAACAGCCATATTCCGGTAAAGGCTCCTGCAAGAAAGGTAACGTTGAATGAAAAGAAGCTGACGAGATATTTCCCGAAAAATTATACATCGGAAGACATGGAGAAAGTTATTGAATCATTATTGGAAAAATGGAAACAGGAACAGGAGGTAATGTGATGGATTTTAAATATATGTACGGAAAACAGGCGGATCAGTATTCTTTTATACATATTCCAAAGATGTTGGTTACTGAAAAAATATTTACGGGAATTACCATTCATGCAAAAGTTCTCTACGGTCTTCTTTTAGACCGTATGGGAATGGCGGTAAAAAATAAATGGGTCGATGAAAGAAACCGGATGTATGTTGTTTATCCAATTCAGGAAATCCAGAAAGATATGGGAGTAACCAGAAAAAAAGCAAGGGAATGTCTGACAGAGCTTGAAAATGCCGGACTTATAGAAAAGCATTTTAGAGGCATGGGGCTGCCAAGCATTTATTACGTAAAAGACTTTGCGGTAGCGTGAGTAAGAAGTGTCCATTACGGAACTACTACCGCAGGAAAGGAGAAAATATGGATCAGAAATTGACATTTCGATATTTTTACGGGAATGAAGCTGATCAGTACAGCTTCTACCGGATACCAAAACTTTTATTCAAAAATGAATATTTTAAAAATCTGAGCAGTGATGCAAAGATCTTATACGGTCTGATGCTGGACAGAATGTCCTTGTCCATTAAAAATCAGTGGTTTGATGAACAGAACCGGGCTTACATCTATTTTTCCATTGAAGATATCATGGAACTGCTGAATTGTGGAAGAAATAAAGCTGTAAAATCGCTGCAGGAACTGGATGATGAGAATGGAATCGGTTTGATAGAGAAGCGCAGGCAGGGATTTGGAAAGGCAAACATTATATATGTAAAAAGCTTCATGGTCTATGAGGAACAGGCGGAACAATCTGTAGGGGAAACACAGAAGTTTACAAAACAAACTAATGTTGATAATCAGGAAGATGCAGAAGTTTATAAAACAAACTCCATGAAGTCCCAAAAACAAACTTCAAGAAGTCCTGAAAATAAACTTCAAGAAGTTTGCAATTCAAACTCTAATTATAATAATACTAGCGATATTAAAGAGAGTAAGAATAAATCAGATCAAATCATATCCGATGGAGAAAGATCGGATACCGATGTGCAGAATATGCTGTCTGCCTATCAGGAACTGATCAAAGAAAACATAGATTTTGACTCTCTGATTATGACTCACAAGTATGACGAACCATTGATCCAGGGAATCTATGAGCTGATCGTAGAAACCGTTCTGTGCAGCAATGAAAAGATCCTGATCGCAAGCAACTGGTATCCGGCAGAACTGGTACGCAGCAAGTTTTTAAAACTGAATTATTCCCACATTGAGTATGTTCTTGACTGTTTCAAGAAGAATACATCAAAGGTGAAAAATATCAAGAAATATATTCTGGCAGCATTGTTCAATGCCCCGACAACAATCGATGGGTACTATAAGGCAGAAGTGAATCATGACATGCCACAGTTTGCTGTCTGACTGAGAGGAGGAGAAAGATGTTTTGTTTAAAGCTCATTGGGAAAATATTATTGATTCCGTTCTGGTTTGTTCTCATAATCGTGGGAATAATCGTTAAGCTGGTTGTGAATATGGTTTCAATTGCTAAATCATTTGTAGTACTTGGACTGGTAGCTTTGGCAATTGGAACGATCATCTGTTACCGGGATTGGATACAGGTTGCATTTTTGTTCTGCCTGATTGTTTCAGCATTTCTGGTCTTGTATGTAAGTGTGTTTGTAGATGCTGCGATAGATCTGACCAGGGAAAAAATAGTGAGCATATTGTTAGCATAGAGAGGGAAAAGAACCATGAGTAAAGAAAATGATTATATCCAATTGCCACCACTTCGAAGAGACACGGATTTGAAAGTGATTATGGCATTGTGGGAATATGTAAAGATGCCAGAAGAATCAAGACAAAAGGTCTTAGCATTTTTAGATGAATCAGAGAATAATCCAAGTGGGGAGCTTCCCCCACTTGATTATCTTCAATCACTTCCTGTTGAAGATATCAATGATTTTGATAAAGTCATGGGAAAGATTATTAATGATATTATTGTAGAGGCATGTGATTAGGCTTGTTGGGTGTATGTCTGTAAGTTTATAGAAGGATTGTCATTAGAGCAGATTGTGAATCAGAATAGAAGCGCAGAACAGTTTATTTTTGCTCTATTTTCTATGTTTGATAAATACATAGATATGCCTGATAACGATAACAATAATATCAGACCATCATGAGTAAATTGATGCAGAACTTGGAATAAATATGCTATACTAATATAGTTCCTTATTTTTTTACCTGTATACTTCGTTATACCTAAGTATTTTACATCGGAATGTATAATCTGATAAGTTTCCCTAATTATAAGTACAATAAGGATATCATATCGGAAATGAGGTGTAGAATACTTGCAAGCTGAGAACTATATTATTGCCAGGATTGAGCAGTTGTGTGAAAAGAAGAAATTCAGCAGGTACAGGCTCGCTCAGAAATCTGGTATTGCCCAGTCATCTATTTCTACATTGCTTAACAGGAAAAGCGTTCCAACCATTCAGACTCTTGAGAAAATATGTGAGGGATTCGATATTACCCTTGCCCAGTTTTTTGCAGGTGATGAAGAAATTCCTGATTTAACAGCAGATCAGAAACAGCTGCTTTCTGACTGGAATGCGATGGATGAGCATCAAAAAGAACTGGTAAAAGCGTATATACAGGGCATTATTAGAAAATAAGGACGTCTGTGCTGAGGGATGGCATAGTACGTCCTTATTCCAGCTTCGGGGGTTTTTATGAAACGATGTAATATTTTATGCTTTGTACTTCTAATAGGAATTACGCTTTGTGGCTGCCAGGCACAGACGGCAGAAACATCAAAAACAAAACAACAGTTGAATCAGACGGATTATGAACCAGATGATGACTTTGAACTGTCACTTCAATCATCTGTCGGTAAAGAACAATGCTTTATTTGCGGAACACCGGCAGGTGGTCTCCTGGAATATTATTACAAATTCGATTCGATTGGGATCATCCACTGGGCCGATATGTCTGTTACAGATACTCGGATCCGGGAATATGACGATGACGGAAACAAAAGAAAAAATCTTGGTTATATGAGTACAAGTGGTACTTCCTTTGGTGAGGGGTATGGATCCATATGGAATAATTCACAGCCGGACAGATGTATT
>JBJEMB010000276.1:0-5812 GCA_051879455.1 Lachnospiraceae bacterium | reverse complement strand
TATTATTTCTTCACAACTTTGACTGATACATCTTTGCCCGGCGCAAGTTCTGCACTCACACTCAGCTTACCACTCAGATTGGTTGTCATATCACCAACATTCATATCATCCATATATACCACATATTCACTATCTGCCTCAAGTTCCAATGTAACCTGAGCATCTTTATCACCGGATACAACAAATGATATCTCCTTTTCATCTGCTTTAAAATTATGGGCTGCGGTTCCCGGAACGGATTCATATACGAACATACCATTCTTCTCAAGCTTTGTAATCTCGGAGAAGGTCTTTACTTTATATATGTTTCCCTGGAATTCAAAGCCTTCTAATTTTGTCTTGCTTCCTAATGTGTAGTCACCGAAACTAAGAGTCCCATCTGTTTCCGCCTTCAAAAGTTCTTTCACTGCTGCCACTTGTTTTTCCTCCTAATGTAATTTTTTATACTCATATGCAGTTTTCATAATCATCAGTATATATCAATTTCCGATTATTTTGTAGTCTTTGGAGTGAATTTTATTTCTTTTTTTGACATTCCAACAACTACTTCTGAATCCCTCTTTATCTCTCCTGAAAGCACTGCTTCTGCCATACGGTCTTCCAACTGATTCTGAACAGCTCTCCTGAGCGGCCGCGCTCCGTATTTCTGATCCGTACCGGTCTCAACAATATGCGCTTTCACATTATCCCGGATTGTCAGACGTATTCCGAGCTGTTCTTTTGCCCTCTTCACAAAATCACGGCACATCAGGCTTACGATCTTCTTCATCTCGTCTTTTCCGAGTGGATGGAATACGATCACCTCATCAATTCTGTTCAGAAATTCCGGTCTGAAGATTAATTTAATCTCATTTAACACATTGCTCTTCATCCGCTTGTAATCTCCGGATGCATCCTCTTTCGCATTGAATCCGAGCTTCTTCGGATCAATGATTGCCTGCGCTCCTGCATTGGACGTCATAATGATCACCGTATTGCGAAAATCAACTTTTCTTCCCTGTGAATCCGTGATATGGCCATCGTCCAACACCTGGAGAAGAATATTAAATACATCCGGGTGCGCTTTCTCAATCTCATCGAACAGGATCACAGAATAAGGATGTCTTCTGACCTGCTCACTCAGCTGACCGCCATCATCATGTCCGACATATCCCGGAGGGGAGCCAATCATCTTAGCCACACTGTGCTTTTCCATATATTCAGACATATCAACACGGATCATGGAATTCTCATCCCCGAACAGTGCTTCCGACAGTGCTTTGGAAAGCTCCGTCTTTCCAACTCCGGTAGGGCCAAGGAATAAGAATGAACCAATCGGTCTTTTTGGATCCTTTAATCCTACCCTTCCTCGTCTGACAGCCTTTGCCACCGCAGATACTGCCTCATCCTGACCGATCACTCTCTTGTGAAGAGTCTGCTCCAGCTTCTGAAGTCTGTGGCTTTCTGATTCTTTCAGTCTCTGAAGCGGAACTTTTGTCCACTGCGATACTACCTCTGCAATATCTTCTTCCGTTACAACGAGGCTCTTTCCCTGATTACGCTTATGGAAACGATTCCTTGTCTGCTCCAGTTTCTTTTTTGCTTCTTTCTTTTCTCTATTAATAAGGGAAGCTTCTTTCATATCCCCGTTGCGAAGTGCATCTTCAAATGCAGTTTCAAGCTCCGGAATCAGTGTTTCCAACTCATAGACCGCCTCCGGAACTTTAAATCCTCTTAAGCTGACTTTCGAGCAGGCCTCATCCAACACATCCAATGCCTTATCCGGCAGAAATCTGTCATTAATGTAGCGCCCGGAAAGTCTGACTGCCTCTGCCAGCGCTTCATCATCAATCTTAACATGGTGATGTTCTTCATACTTATGACGAAGACCATTAAGAATACCCAGACACTCTTCTTCTGTCGGTTCTTCAACCGTAACCGGCTGGAATCTCCGTTCCAGCGCCGCATCCTTTTCGATATATTTCCGGTACTCTGTAAGAGTCGTTGCACCAATCAACTGAAGTTCCCCGCGGGCAAGAGAAGGTTTCAGCATATTGGAAGCATCAATCGCTCCCTCTGCGCCACCTGCGCCGATGATCGTATGGACTTCATCCAGGAAAAGAATAATATTGCCGGCTGCCTTAACCTCCCGGATCAGACCTTTCATCCTCTCTTCAAATTCTCCCCGGTATTTGGAACCGGCGACCATACCGGCAAGATCCATCGTGAAGATCTTTTTCTCCTTCATATTGTCAGGAACAATCCCTGCTGCAATCTGCTGTGCCAGTCCTTCGATCACTGCCGTCTTTCCGACACCCGGCTCTCCCACAAGACACGGGTTGTTCTTCGTTCTTCTGCTTAAGATCTGCATCAGCCGGTTAATCTCATCCTGTCTGCCAATGACCGGATCAAGTTTTCCCTCTTCTGCCTGTAAGGTCAGATCTGTTCCATACTGGGAAAGCACACCGCTCTTTTTTCCAGATGACTGCTGCTGCATCTCTTCCTGATATTCTTTCGGATCCACACCGAGCACTGTCAAAATATCCTGAAACATCTTCTGGATATTAATATTCAGTGTCAAGAGGATCCTTGTTGCAACACATTCTGTATCGCGAAGAAGAGCCATCAGCATATGCTCTGTCCCAATAGCCTCCGAACGCGCTCTCACTGCTTCATCCTTGCTCTCCTCTAAAATGCACTGAAGCCTTGGACTAAACTGTGGATTATGCTCCACTATAACATCATCGCCCGGGGATACCAGTTCATCTACAACCTTCAGAATATTCTCTTCACTTACTCCATTCGCTGCCAGAATCTGCCCCGCAACACCGGAATATACTTTTCTAAGGCCAATCATCAGGTGTTCGGTACCTACATATGGATGGTTCAATTCTTTTGCTGTCGCTTTTGCAATCCGCAACACTTCATTTGCCTGTTCTGTATACTTCATGTAACTGTCTATTCCTTTCTATACTCGTCAAATATCTCATCTACCAGAGCATGCACATCTTCTCTGGAAATGTTCTTGCAGTATCCTTTGGCAAGCATCACTCTAAGCTGACCTCTCATCTTCTCAAGGGACTGTGCTCTGTCAACATCAATGGCGATCACTGCACCTTTTCTCCTGTCCAGCTGTATAAAGCCCTCCTGTTTCAAAAAACTGTAAGCTTTATTCACTGTATGCATATTAATACCTACAGTTTCAGCCAGCTGTCTCACTGACGGCAAAGTGTCACCTTCCCGTATCATATCCATGGCTATTCCCATAATGATCTGATTCTGCAGTTGGACATATATGGCTTCATCACTGTTAAAATCAATCTCTATATACATTCCATCACCTTTTTCTTTTGCACTGCAACATATTTGAATTTTGTGTTATAGATACACTATAACACAATCAAAAGGAGCTTACAACCGAAATTGTAAGCTCCTTTCGCAACTTTGAAGGAATTAAGTTAGGAAAATGTTTTTAGTTAGCGATACTTCTGATATCTACATACTCATAGCAATCGAAGCTGTCTGCAACGTTCTTGCATGTAAGTTTTCCGTCATATGTGTTAATAGCGGAGTAGATAACTTCATTATCTTTACAAGCCTGCTCCAGACCTTTGTTAGCAATCTGAAGTCCATAGTTTAATGTAGCGTTTGTAAGTGCGATTGTAGATGTTCTCGGAACTGCTCCTGGCATATTTCCTACACAGTAGTGAACAACACCATCTTCTACGAAGATCGGATCATCATGGTATGTAACCTTTGTTGTCTCACCACATCCACCCTGGTCAACAGCAACGTCTACAAATACAGCGCCTGGTTTCATCTCTTTCAGATATTTTTTCTTGAAGATCTTCGGAGCGGATTTTCCTGGGATCAGTACACAACCGATAACAAGATCAGCTTCTCTTACAGCTTTTTCAATGTTAGCATCTGTAGAAACTAATGTCTGAACACGTGCTCCAAAGAGGTCATCTAAGTAAGCAAGTCTTGGAAGGCTGATATCCATAATTGTTACGTTAGCTCCCATACCAACAGCGATCTTACAAGCGTTTGTTCCTACGTTACCACCACCAAGGATAACGATGTTAGCCTTTGGAGTTCCCGGAACACCTGCAAGGAGAACACCTTCTCCACCAAATGTCTTCTCAAGGTATTTAGCACCTTCCTGAATACTAAGACGTCCAGCGATCTGGCTCATCGGTGCAAGAAGTGGAAGTCCACCCTGTCTTGGATCAAATAATGTCTCATAAGCAACACCTTTAACTTTTGCGCCTAACAGTGCATCTGTCTGCGGTTTGTCAGCTGCAAGGTGAAGATATGTATAAAGGATAAGTCCTTCATGGAATAATGGATACTCTTCCGGCAATGGCTCTTTAACCTTGATCATCATCTCAACTGTATCCCATACTTCTTTTGCACAGTCGATCATCTTAGCGCCAGCTGCTTCATATTCGTCATCCATAAATCCTGAGCCAACTCCAGCTCCTTTTTCAATATAAACTTCGTGTCCAGCATTAACATAACTCTTAACGTTATCTGGTGTCATACCTACACGGAACTCATTGTTTTTAATTTCTTTTACGCATCCTACTTTCACTGGTATCTACCTCCTGTTTGTAAAACAATAAAATTATGTATTTTTTCGCTTGCCATTACGGCCTTCGACAATAAAAGAACAATATTTTTCACATTTTTGATTTTGTGAATAATATTATTCATTTGTCTCTAAAATCATACTAACACACATGTCTATAATATTCAATAAAAGTTATTTTTTTCACAAAACTTTAAATTTTCTCTTATTTACTTTAATTGTATTAACAATTTAGCTTGCATATTCCTTCATTTCGTGATTAAATGTTTTTATATGGAGGTGCCATTATGAAAGAGATACGTGAAACCATTAATAATGCCAAATTAACCAAAACCCAGAAAATGATTGCCAAATATGTTCTGGACAATTCTGCAGATGCATGCTTTATGACCTCTACTGAAATTGCCGAGACCCTCGGAGTCAGTGAATCCTCTGTGATCCGCTTTAGTCGTTCACTGGGCTTCAATGGATTTATGGATTTTCAGAAAGCACTTAGAAAAGACTACCAGGATAAAGTACTTAGCATCTCCAGTACAATCACTGTTCCTTCCCAGAGGATCGCACAACAGAATAAACTTGATAATAATACGGACTATATTAACCGTCACTTTAAGATAGCTGCAAAAAATCTTGAGACTGTATTCAGAAATAATTCTGTTGCATCTTTTGAGGAAGCAGCAGATATTATCATATCGAGCAAGCGAAAATACATTGCTGCATCCCGAGGAGATACCTGTCTCAGCGACTATTTTCTCCTGTACTTAAAGCAAATGGTTCCACATGTCGTAATGACGAATACTCCATCCATCAGCCCTATCGATCATATGTGCAACATTGCAAAAGAAGACTGTCTGATCATATTCAGCTTTCCACGCTACTCTACGGTAGACGAGATCACAGCTCAGATGGCGCATGATGCCGGCGCAAAGATCATCGTCATTACAGACAAACCAAGTGCACTGCTGGCACCCTATGCAACTGCACTTTTTACAGTATCCGTAGACAGTAACGCCTTCTTCAATTCATTTGTGGGTCCACAGTTTATTGCAGAAGCTCTGCTTGATACGATCAGCCATAAAGTAAAAGGTATCGAAAAACGACTGAAACGTATCGATAAATATCTTGGGAAATTGGGCAATTATTAATAGATATCTATTATTCCATGATAATTATAAATATTATTTATAATAGGATATAAAAGACCGTCAGGAATTTATCACAATCCTGACGGTCTTTTTCCTC
>JBJEMB010000275.1:4164-5838 GCA_051879455.1 Lachnospiraceae bacterium | reverse complement strand
TCTTTGAGAACTGGTATCTGGAAATCAAAACAGATCAGGTTTCCGTGTAGGCCGTAAACATTCAGTCCGGTATTGAATCGATTGATTCGCTGCATGTCAAAATCATAAGCAAGAAGTGCAGGTTTTCCATCTTTGGTTACTGCATCATGCTCCAGTGGTATTTCTTCCTGGCGAGCGTTCATATCCGATAGTAATAATTCGTTAAGCTGTTTTGTCATTGCCGGGTTTGCTAATAGCTGCATCAATGTTTCCCCCTGAAAATCGTTGGGGAGATAATGGAAATGTTCAAACGAGGTGTCCAGCATAAAGAGGCTTCGCTTGTAGCCACCGGTGCTGGTCAGCAGTTTGAAAGCAGTTTCCATATTGTAACCAAGCATAATCGCACGAATTTTCGGATGTCCGGAGTAAGGATATCCCTGCAGATAATGCTGCAGAAATGCATTGAGACGCACTTCGGTTTTATACTCCCACTTGAGGATGCCGCCCCCAGTATTGTAAATAACAAAAACACAATGGGGTGCCATCAGGATTCCCATACTCCGGGAGTTTTTGATTTTGGTTGTTGCCGCCCCAAGAGCTTTAATCTCTCTGGAAGAATAAAATAAAGGAAGGCTTCGCATATGGATGGAAGCAGCTTCGCGTTTCTCAGAAAAAATATGTGGTTTTCCATCCGGATAAAATGGGATTCCGGCATGGAGCAACGTCAGGTATGTTTGTGCCTTCTGATGAAGACGGATGCGGCGTGACGGTTCGCTTCGGATAACATTAGTCTCAGTATTTCCACTTAGATAGCAGTGGAAGCGGTCAGGATAGTAGGCGAGGAGCAGTTCCTTGGAACGTTTGGTCAGTCGGTATCCTCTGAGTTTATCCTTATAGTGAGTACGGATGAGCTTTTCAGCCTTCAGTTCAGTGATGATTTTTTCTGCATAAGAAGGACTTGTAAAAAGCCGATTCAGTTGATCCGCAGGAAATTCCCCACAGATTCCGATAAGCTCCAGCAACCTGAATTTCTGGGTGTCTGGTCTTAGCAAATAAGTATCACCTCAATTCATTTTTTACCGATGTTAGCCTGTACTTGGGTAAAATGGCTTTTGTCAGTTGGTAGAAAAAGCATGGAAATATAATGCTTCAATCCTCTTTTTACCTATGTCGGAAAAATAAGTAAGAAAATCAGGGAATTTCCGATATAGTTTCCAATAGCTCTTTATGCGCTTTCACCCAATCCGGAAAGGCAGATTTTTCCATGATGTAAACAACTGTCGAATCTGCATTACCAAATTCTGTTGTATGATAGGAATCACAGTACAATCCGCTATCGTCCAATAAAACGTAAGTTGCTATCGTATCCAGAATCTGCTTGAATTCCAAATTGTCATAGTCACGAACCCTTTGGCTGGAAAGAGTACGATCATAAATCTGGCTGAAGCAGACCACACAGTCTTTATACAGAGCCAGGTCGTGGCTTTTTACATATTCCTGCAGAGCATAATTCAAGGGCTCATGAAGAAATGCCATATTAGTGCGGACTTTTCTTTTTGGGAGAAGCCCTGGAAGGGTAATAGACAAAATCTCCTGTTCCTGTGAAATGGTGATTCCCTGTGCGTCTGCAGCAAGCTTTAGATAACTGTTCTTGCCAGAGAAATCATTGATATAGACCAGATTCCTGAGCTGGCA
>JBJEMB010000275.1:0-4064 GCA_051879455.1 Lachnospiraceae bacterium | reverse complement strand
GTTTCATCATGGGAAAAGAAATGTAATTTAACGGGAAAATCACCGCTGGTATGGTAGATGAGTGCCTTTTTAAAATCCAGCAGAACCCAGAAGGCAGCAATAGTCCCTATATCAGGTGAATTAGCAGACTCTACAGTGTCGCATAGTAAATGCTGTTCTTTATCATGGTAAATCCGTCCCTGTTTAGTCAAACTGGTGATGAGAGATTTGATAGAATCCCTGTTTTTATCAAAAAGCTGCAGCACCTGTTCATAATGCAAGGCGTGATATGTAGTGAGAATCCGAAGAAGGGCTGCCCCTTCTCCTTTGTATAGTTGTTCTCGTGTTTTCATAGATGGTCTCCCTTCGTATTTGTAATTGTACGTATATCTATACGTACAGCCTGCGTATAGATTTCTGTGCGTAAGGTGTACGTACAGATAGTAGCCTGCTGTCAGTACGGTTTTTGGGTACAAAAAAAGCACCGGTCAGGGTGCTGATGAATAAGAAAACTATAAGCAATACTCATTTTAGCATGGGTATTTTTTCCCTTCAATCGCATTAGCAGGCCAATACTATGACATTTTCGTGACGATGGCTATTCTGGAAAAAATTGATTCAAAATTTCAATGGTTTCTTTCGCAGTAAAGCCCCAGAGAATGGTACTCAGCGCTTCTATAGCTGCGTGACGTTTCCGGTAATAGGTACGGTAAGAGATATTGCTGATATGCGGTTCGAGCTTTTCAAGGATCTCATCCGTGTTTTTCAGTTCCTGTGGAGACAGGAATGCATAATAGAGAATCCAGTAATACTGTTCTCCGTGCTTATGATTGTTACGGAGAAGATCAACGGAAGAATCTAATAGCTTCAACATCTTGTTACTCCGCTCAATGCTTTTTGCCCTTTCTGCTATGTCAGTTCCGGATAATTCTACCCCTGCAGCATAAACGGAATCTAAAAAATCATCCACACTGGTTCCATATTCCATACGGAATTGTGCTTCTAACTGCCGGACCACTACCTTCAGGCTGTATGTGGCATCCCGGTATCTTCGCAGAAACTTGTAAGTGTCGTGGAAGCGGGGATCTTCTTCAGGAGTCGTATAGCTTTGTTTTTTTGTTTCTAGCCATTCTATTCACCCCCTTTTGCAGTAGCCATATATGTTTCAGCAGGCAGGCTAACGACAGGTTTTTCTTCTGGCGTGACAGTCAGTTCAAACCGATATGCAGCTTTTCCGTAAGGACAGATAATATTTAGTGTATATTGATTTACTGTATCTATGCAGGCTGATAAAGGAGATAATATATACCTGGTTTTGGAGCATTCGCAGCACGGAATCCCCTGTGTTTGCAGTAGTTCTGCGACTTTTTTGATGATAAATTTCATGTGAGAAACCGGAACACAGGACTCATTTTCTGGAACGGTGATTTGTTCTTCTGTAACAGTTTCTGAAACGCAGACCTCTTCTTCGATTTCAGGTACGTGGATTGGCAGTTGCATGTTCATAGCGATTTCCTCCTTGTCTATCATTACATCACTGATGTCAAACATTACAGACAGGTAGTAGTTAAGATAGATCATGCTGCCATGTTTGCCTTTGAAGCTGACAAGAGTGATGAAGTTTAACTCTTCAAATTTTTTCAAGATACGTGATATAGTGGTTTTTGAATGTCCCCAACGTTCTCCAAGTGACTGGAAGCTGGTCAGGGGATTGCCTGTGTTATTTCGATAATAAACAACAGGCGCAGAGAATGAGCCTTGTACGGTTGGATCATTGTATATAGCATGAATCCACATATCCAGTAACATATCCATCTCTGAGCATTTCCCCAGGCTGATAAGTTCATGGACTTTTGCAATAGGGAAAAAGAAAAATCCATCATCCTTTTTGCAGGGACAGTTGTATTCCAGAACGGTATTGTCCTTTGCCCAGTCAGTGATCTTAAATTTTACGATTTTCTTATTTCCAAGAAGAGAGTATTTAATACAATTTTGCTTCTCCAATAAATCCAGGATAGAGACTGCCTGATGCTGGAACCGGCAGCGAAACCATGTCTGAAGATCGGAAAGAGTACAGATCCATTCGCCGGGACCTATCATGTAGGTAATATTCTCCATTCGCCGATAAGACGAGCGGTAATTGGCATAGGAGCAAAGAACGATATAGTAAAAAAGAAAAGAGCCTCCTTTTGTGCGGATGCTCTTGTCAGCAACAAGTGATCGTATAAAATCTCTGTAGATTCTGCAACGTGGGAAATCCACAATTTGTTTTAATTCTAATTGATAGTCCATAAAATAACCTCACATTCTAAAAAGGTATTGAAGTACCTCCGGATACGATTCTTTGATAGTGAATCAGGTGTACCTCATTGCATTTCTATTGCATTTTTGATATCTTTTCATACTATTTCAAACTATCCAATATTGCCTGAAAATGGCTTAAAATCGTTGATTTTGCTTTATATTGCTTACCGTCAAACTGGAGTTTGAGTAGGCGCTGGTTTATAAGTACTATGATTATCCCACAAGTTCATTGTGAACTTGTGGGATTTTTGATATGATAAAACATATAAGGGATGGTGGTAATACGAAGTCGAGAAATGCACATATGCAGACAATGCTTAGAATGCTAGGCTTTGGAAATAATGACGATTCTGGTTTGCTACGATTCTTGATATTTGTGAGGTGGATTGAAATATGAGCACATCATATAGTATTTATCGCTTTGCAAAACCGACAAAGCATGAATTGTGGGATATAGATTATTTCTCGGAATATGATTCGTTCCCAATTTATGATGCGAATGGAGAGCAGACGAATGAACGTATAAGGCTATTCCGAAGTACAGATGAAGAAACTGCGAATCTCATAAACAGTAAATTTGCGCAAGGTATTGTACTTCCACAAGAAGTTACAGATTATGAAGAGCTATTCAGGGAAATGGGATTTAATGAAAAGGAAATAGCGGAAAAACGAGTCCATATAAAAACCAGTGATGGATACACGATGGAATATACGGATGGAGAACAGATAAAACAGATTAGGTATGATGATTTGAATTTTTATCAGAAGATTATTCAAACGGAATGTATGGCGGTAAAAATGGAATGCTTGTGGAATAGTGACGATGTGTATTGCTACCTTGATAAAAAGCGTGTTTTGGAATACATACCTGCACTGCAAGAATACCGATTTGTTCCGGTAAGTAATAGTGTATTAGCGAAAGCAGAAATCCCATTTCTAATATTTGAAAGAAATAAAGGGAAATGCTTTATTGAGATGTATTAAGATATGTATGCAGGAACCTATGTGTTTAAGTGAAGGAAGGTAGAAGGGATAAAATGGAAGAATATTTAAGAATTTTAATTGAAGAATACTGTATGAACCATAATTCTGCAAAGAGCAAACGATTGTATAAGCTGGTGCAAAAGTCATATGACATTAATGCCGAATTTACGGAAGGTGATGGTCTTTTTATAGAGAAGGTTATTGCCCAGGAAGAAAATGATCAGTTAAAGAAGGCCTTTGAAGATTTAAATGGTTTTATGTTTGATGGTAACCCAGCAAGGAAGTTCTGGTTTAAAAACAGCAAAAGTATCCGGTGAGCCAACAGGAATTTAACAGACGTGGCTTATATTGCCTGAAGAATTATTATGAGACTTACTGTGATGATGAATTTGTATATCATTGAGTTTCTTGATTTGTCAAAGAATTTTAAGGAGCCTGATTTGAGAAATGGTTTGATCCAGAATATGAAAGATTTTATTTTAGAAGTAGGTAAAGAGTTTACTTTCGTAGATGAGGAATACCTTGTACAGGTTACGGTGAAGATTTCCGAATCGATTTATTATTTTTCCATAGAGGTCTGCAGTGCTTGGTTTCATTTGAGTGAAGAATAATTATGTCATTAGTAAATGAGAAGGGGAATTAATAATGAAATCAGTAGAAGAAATAACAGCAGTTAATGTATTCAATCCTAATGTCCGAAAAATAAGATGTGTAGAAAACGAACTTGATTATTTGGGCGATGGAACTGTTTTTTGTGAAGATAATCTTGAGAAAGGAAAAATCTACACATTTATCAG
>JBJEMB010000274.1:4323-5880 GCA_051879455.1 Lachnospiraceae bacterium | reverse complement strand
TGTGCTGACAACAGAGGAAAGAGCTACTGTTCTAAGATCTGTTGTATGTATACCGCAAAACATGCAATGCTCATCCGGGATAAGTATCCGGATGTAAATGTCACCGTATTTTATATTGATGTCCGTACACCTGGTAAGAATTTTGATGAGTTTTACCGGAGAGCTGTGGAGCAGTATGGTGTAAATTATGTGAAAGGTCAGGTTGGAAAAGTCATTCCTCAGCCAGATGGAAAGCTTTTAGTACAAGGTGTAGATCTTCTGGATAACAAACAGATTTTAAAAGAGGCAGATATGGTTGTTCTTGCAACCGCAATTGAGCCGAATCCGGATGTGCGTAAGATCGCAACCATGCTGACAGCAAGTATTGATACCAATAATTTCCTGACAGAGGCCCATGCAAAGCTTCGTCCGGTAGAATCTCCTACAGCCGGAATCTTTCTTTCCGGTGTCTGCCAGGGACCGAAAGATATTCCGGAGACAGTTGCACAGGCCGGAGCCGCTGCAGTGAAAGCAATCGGACTTCTGGCAAAAGATAAGCTTCTTACAAATCCGTGTACTGCACAGGCAGACGAACTGATGTGTAACGGATGTTCCACATGTGCAAATGTCTGCCCATATGGAGCGATTACCTATGAAACCAAGCAGGTAAATGATCATGGAATCAGAGAAGATCGACGCATTGCAGTTGTAAACAGTGCTCTGTGTCAGGGATGTGGAGCATGTACGGTTGCATGTCCTTCAGGAGCAATGGATCTTCAGGGATTCTCCAATAAACAGATTATCATGGAGGTAGATGCAATATGTCGATAGAAGCAAAAGAAGAATTCAGACCTAAAATCGTAGCATTCTGTTGTAACTGGTGCAGTTATGCAGGTGCAGATCTTGCGGGCAGCAGCAGACTTACCTATCCTGCAGATGTGAAGATCATTCGTGTTCCATGCTCCTGTCGTGTAAATCCGATGTTCATCCTCCGTGCATTTGAAAAAGGTGCAGATGGTGTGATTATGTGTGGATGCCATCCGGGAGACTGCCATTACAGTACAGGAAATTATTATGCAAGAAGACGAATGACACTTCTCTTTTCTATGCTTGATTATATCGGTGTGGAAAATGGACGTACCCGGGTTGAGTGGGTATCTGCAGCAGAAGGTGTAAAATTTTCACAGACAATGAATGAATTTGTGGAAAAAATTCATTCCCTTGGCAAGAACGTAAGATTGGGGGATTTGAGATGCAGGAATTAGTGAACCGTGCAAAAGAGCTTTTGGCAGATGGAACTGTGAAAAGAGTTCTCGGCTGGAGAGTCGGAGACCTGCCTTACAATCCTGAACCGGCTTATTTTGAGACAGAAGAGTCGCTTGCAGATTTTGTTTACAATGGGTTCTGCGGAGCGAATTTGAGTAAATATATGATTGAAGCTTCCAAACTGGAAGGAAAGACAATGGTTTGTCTGAAGCCATGTGATACTTATAGTTTTAACCAGCTCATCAAAGAGCATCGTGTGGACAGAGAAAAGGCATACATTGTAGGAGTGGGATGCAAAGGAAAGCTTGATAT
>JBJEMB010000274.1:2851-4223 GCA_051879455.1 Lachnospiraceae bacterium | reverse complement strand
AATAAATTTGACAGTTCACAGAAAGCAAATGTGGATTCTTTTGAGGAAAAGATGTTCCATATCATCCGTGCCTTCCATGTGGCCGGAAGATGTACAGACTGCGGCGAATGCAGCCGTGTGTGTCCGCAGGGAATTCCGCTTCATCTGTTTAACCGAAAATTTATTAAAGACATTGATGAATTATATGGAGAATATCAGGCGGGAGCTGATACAGAGTCAAAGGCTCCGCTTACAGATTTCACATTTGAAGATGCCGAACCAAGTATTGTTGGAGAAAGGGGATAATGTATGTATAAGATCGCAAAAGAAAATCTGTCCGCATTATTCCAGATGATTGCGGCAGATAAGGATTTATTTTTGCCAGTGAAAACCAGTGGACAGACCAATTTCAGAGTATGGAATGAAGAAGCAGAAGTGGACCTTTACACATTAAAAACAGTAAAATCACCAAAAGACGCATTCTTTCCGCAGAGCGAAAACCTTTATACTGTTCAGAAAGAAGGAAAGAAAATGAAGATTCTTCCGGAAGAATTGAAAGAAAAAGATTTCGTTGTGTTCGGTATGAAGGCATGCGACATCAAGGGCGTAGAGGTGTTGGATAAAGTCTTTCTTGCGGATCCGGTTGATTCTTTTTATGCAGCCAGAAGAGACCACGGAACCATCGTAGCTATGGCGTGTCATGAACCGGAAGAGTCATGTTTTTGTAAAGTGTTTGGTGTCGATGCTGCAAATCCAAAAGCTGATGTTGCTACATGGATGATCGGAGATTTCCTGTACTGGAGAGCATTGACTGAAAAAGGAGAAAATCTTACAAAAGAGGTGGCTTCACTTCTTGAAGATACAGACACTGAAGATCAGGCAAAAGTAGAAGTGGAAAAAGGAAATATTCATAATATCATAGAGATGCTTCCATACAGCAATCTTTCTCTGGAAGGATGGAATGGAGACGTACTTAGTGAAAAATTTGATTCTCCGGTATGGGAAGAGCTTTATAAACCATGTCTGGCATGCGGTACCTGTACATTTGTGTGCCCGACTTGTCAGTGCTATGACATTAAAGACTATGACACGGGACATGGTATACAGCGTTACCGCTGCTGGGATTCCTGCATGTATTCCGACTTTACGATGATGGCTCACGGAAATAACCGTACCAGTCAGATGCAGAGATTCCGTCAGAGATTTATGCATAAGCTTGTATATTTCCCTGCAAATAATGATGGAATGTATTCCTGTGTAGGCTGTGGACGATGTGTGGAAAAATGTCCGGCATCATTAAATATTGTAAAAGTAATCAAATCCTTTCAGAAACAGGGAGGTGAAAAGTAATGTGTGAATGTAATTGTCATAAAGATTATAAATTAGATACGTT
>JBJEMB010000274.1:0-2751 GCA_051879455.1 Lachnospiraceae bacterium | reverse complement strand
GGTGAAAAGTAATGTGTGAATGTAATTGTCATAAAGATTATAAATTAGATACGTTAATCCCGCAGGTCGGTATTATTACAGATATTCGTCAGGAGACACCGGATGTTAAGACCTTTCGCGTGAATGCCCCGGAGGGCGGAAAACTTTTTGAACATATGCCGGGACAGTGTGCGATGGTGTGTGCGCCGGGGGTAAGCGAAGGTATGTTTTCCATTACTTCTTCACCGACAAACAAAGAGTATCAGGAATTTAGTATAAAAAAATGCGGAATCCTTACAGATTATCTTCATAGCCTTGAAGTAGGAGATGAGATTACGGTTCGCGGACCTTACGGAAACAACTTCCCGGTAGAGACAGAACTGAAAGGAAAGAACCTTCTGTTCATTGCCGGAGGTATCGGACTTGCTCCGCTTCGTTCCGTTATAAATTACGTTCTGGACAATCGTGAAAACTACGGAACCGTTGATATTGTCTATGGATCCCGCTCGGCAGATGATCTTGTCCAGTTAAAAGAAATCCAGGAAGTATGGATGAAGACGGAAGGCGTAAATGTATATCTCACCATTGACCGTGAACAGGAAGGCTGGGACGGACATGTAGGATTTGTACCAAATTATGTGAAAGAGCTTGGATTTGATACAGATAAAACAGCGCTTGTCTGTGGACCTCCGATCATGATCAAGTTTGTACTTGCGGGCCTTCAGGAATTAGGTTTTACAAAAGATCAGGTATATACCACACTGGAACTGCGTATGAAATGTGGAGTTGGAAAATGCGGACGATGCAACATCGGTTCCAAATATGTGTGTAAAGACGGACCGGTGTTCCGTTTTGACGAAATTGATGAACTACCAAACGAGTATTAGGATTACATAGAAAGGAAAGAAAAAAATGGCAGATATGATTAACATATACTTATATGGTAAAAAGTATAAAGTTCCGGCGGATTTAACAATTATGGAAGCTTTTGAATATGCAGGCTATCAACTGGTCCGTGGCTGTGGATGCAGAAATGGTTTCTGCGGTGCATGTGCTACCATTTACAGAATCAAAGGAAAAAATGAGCTGACAGGATGTCTTGCCTGCTCTACAAAGGTAGAAGATAATATGTGTGTAGCTTCTTTACCATTCTTCCCATTGGAAAAGAAGGTTTACGACATTACAGAAATCAAGCCGACACAGCAGATCATGATGCAGCTGTATCCGGAAATCTATGCATGTATCGGATGTAATGCCTGTACAAAAGCCTGTACACAGGATCTGAACGTTATGCAGTATATTGCTCACGCTCAGAGAGGAGAGTTTGAGAAATGTGCAGAGCTTTCCTTTGACTGCGTAATGTGCGGTGTCTGTTCCTCCCGCTGTCCGGCTGGTATTTCTCATCCACAGGTTGCTCTTCTTGCAAGACGTCTTACCGGAAAATATATCAAACCGGAAGCAGAGCATCTGACAAAGAGAGTAAAAGAGATCGAAGATGGCGAATGTAAAGAGCTTATCGAAGCAATTATGGCAAAACCATTGGAAGAACTGAAAGAACTTTACAATACAAGAGAGATTGAGAAATAAGGAGGAATGTGAAAATGAGTATACCATATACAGCTGAAATGATGGAATCCATCAAAAAGGTTGAAGCCGGAAGAAAAGATCGTATCGGATTTGAACCAAGACGTATGACGGCAGATGAAAAAACAGCTCTTCTTGAAGCATTCCATCCTGACTATAATCTTGACAGCTTTGCTGAAATTAAGGTCGGTCCGAATGCAGGGCAGAAAGCACCAAAAGAACTGGTAGAAATCCTTCACGGCGAGAGCAGGATCAAAGGAATGGATCTCGATCTTTCTCATCCTGACTATGATGTAGATGTACTTGTGATCGGTGGCGGCGGAGCAGGCTCTTCTGCAGCGATTGAGGCAAATGAAGCAGGGGCTGATGTTATGATCGTTACAAAGCTTCGTATCGGTGATGCCAACACCATGATGGCGGAAGGCGGAATTCAGGCAGCAGATAAGGAAAACGATTCACCGGCACAGCATTATCTGGATGTGATGGGCGGCGGACATTACGCAAACATTCCGGAACTTGTAGAAAAACTTGTATGTGATGGACCAAGTGCTATTAACTGGCTGGATAAATTAGGTGTATTGTTTGATAAAGATGAAAATGGAAGAATGATCACGACACATGGCGGTGGTACATCCCGCAAAAGAATGCATGCGGCAGCAGACTACTCAGGAGCAGAGATCATGAGAGTGCTCCGTGATGAAGTTTATAACAGAGGAATTCCGGTGGTAGATTTTACAGCTGCAATTGAGCTTATTAAAGATACCGACGGTAAGGCAGCAGGTGCTGTGCTTCTTAATATGGAGACAAATGAGATTTTAATAGCAAGAGCAAAAACAGTTGTCATTGCTACCGGCGGTGCAGGGCGTATGCACTATCAGGGATTCCCTACATCTAACCACTATGGTGCTACAGCAGATGGCCTTGTATTTGCGTACCGTGCCGGAGCGTCCCTTCTGTATCAGGATACCTTGCAGTATCATCCGACCGGTGTAGCATTTCCATCTCAGATTTACGGTGCGCTGGTAACAGAAAAGGTTCGTTCTATGGGAGCCATGTTTGTAAATAAAGACGGCGAAGTATTTATGCATCCGCTGGAGACAAGAGATGTGGCAGCATCCGGAATCATCCGCGAATGTAAAGAGAGAGGAAAAGGTGTAAAAACACCGGTGGCAGAAGGTATCTGGCTGG
>JBJEMB010000273.1:0-6040 GCA_051879455.1 Lachnospiraceae bacterium | reverse complement strand
TCTGTTGACACAAAAGAAGGCAACAGTTTTGTCCCTATTCTGACTGATTTCATGGAAACCCCGTACACGGAGGTTCTTCTTTTGTGCGCTGCATCTAAAAGCGCTTTATGAACAACTTTTTCAACAGGTGCTTTTTTCAGCATCTTCTCTTTTCCCGGAAGTTCTCCTGATGTTTTAAAAAATTCTGTATCTACCGGTCCCGGACAAACACATGTCACAGAAATCCCACGTTCTTTCAGTTCGGCACGAAGTGCGTAGGAAAAACTTCTTACATAAGACTTACTTGCTGCATACACAGCAAATCCTGGCTGAGGTGCAAAACTTGCCGAAGAGGAAAGATTAATGATCCTGCTTCCTCCCGAAAGATATGGCATGCACATATGAATCATCTTTGTCAGTGCATAACAATTAAGTTGAACCATCCCTAACTGGCTTTTTTCATCGCTTTCTCTAAAAACACCGGATTTTCCGTATCCGGCACAATTTACAAGCATTCGGATATCTGCCCGCTTTCGGCTCAGTTCTTTCTCTATACGTTCGTATATATAATCTCTCATCAGATCTCCGTCAAAAATCTGCACCGGAACATCTAATTCTGTTTCCAGTTCCTTTAATCGATCTGTCCTTCTGGCAACAAGCCAGACAGCATCCAGATCTTTATAAAGCTTTGGGATTTGTCTTGCAAACTCCCTCCCGATTCCTGATGAAGCTCCAGTAATTAATGCAATCCGCATATTACCATCTCCTTGTTTTTCCTATCTCTTCTTTTTATGAACATTACGAATTGTCTTTTTCTTCTTAGGTTTCTGTGTTGTCTTATCTGATATGGCTCCGTTAGTATTTGCAGTTTCTTTTTTATAATTAGAACCAGCACTTTTTCTCGGACGGATCAGACATTTTTGTTCAAATCCCACCAGATCCATACGTCCGGTTTTCTTGAGAGCTTCCAGCACCAGATCATAATTTTTCGGATCTTTATACTGCATAAGTGCACGCTGCATAGCTTTTTCATGAGGATTTTTCGGCACATAGACTTTGGACATATCCCTCGGGTCAACCCCCGTATAATACATGCAGGTAGATATAGTGGAAGGAGTTGGGTAAAAATCCTGTACCTGCTCCGGCATATGACCGATATCCCTTAAATATTCTGCAAGTTCAACTGCTTCCTTCAGAGTAGATCCCGGGTGTGATGACATCAGATACGGGACAAGATACTGGTCTTTGTGAAGCTTCTTGTTCATTTGCTCATACTTTTTCGTAAATGCCCGATATACACTGTTTTCCGGCTTTCCCATCTTCTGAAGAACTTTATCCGATACATGCTCCGGTGCCACTTTGAGCTGACCGCTGATGTGATATTCACAGAGTTCTCTGAAAAATGTATCATCCTTATCTGCCATCATATAATCAAAACGTATCCCTGAACGAATAAAGACTTTTTTCACTTTCGGAATTTCCCGAAGTTTCCTCAGAAGCTCTACATAATCACGGTGATCTACCGTAAGATTTTTACATGGTTTCGGGAACAGACACTGCCGGTTTTTACAGACGCCTGCCGTAAGCTGTTTTTGACAGGAAGGTTGTCTGAAATTAGCTGTAGGACCACCTACATCATGTATATAGCCTTTAAACTCAGGATCTTTTGTAAACTCTTTTGCCTCTTCTATCAAAGATTCATGACTTCTCACCTGCATTATTCTTCCCTGATGGAAAGTAAGTGCGCAAAAATTACATCCTCCGAAACATCCTCTGTTATTTACAAGACTGAATTTCACCTCAGAAATCGCAGGAACTCCACCGAAAGTTTCATAAGACGGATGGTAAGTCCGCATATACGGATATCCATAGACTTCATCCATCTCCTCCTTTGTAAGAGGAAGGGCCGGTGGATTCTGCACGACATACAAATGCTCGCCGTAAGGTTCTGCAAGTCTTTTTCCTGAAAACGGATCCGTGTTACAGTATTGAGTATAAAAACTTCTCGCATAATTAAGTTTGTCTTCCTTAAGTTCTTCATAAGAAGGAAGTAAGATAGCATCATACACGTTTGAAAGACTCTTGACTTTACAGACTGTGCCTGCTATATATGTGAGGTCATTCACATCAATTCCAGCATCCAGTGCATCTGCAATCTCAACAATAGAATGTTCCCCCATTCCATAAGAAATGAGATCTGCTCCGGAATCCAGAAGAATCGATCTTTTTAATTTATCAGACCAGTAATCATAATGTGCCATTCTTCGAAGACTTGCCTCAATACCTCCCAGAATGACCGGTGTTTTCTTATACACCTGTCTGATAAGATTTCCATAAACTACCGCTGCATAGTCCGGTCGTTTACCCATCACACCTCCGGGAGTAAACGCATCTGTCCTACGGTGCTTCTTAGAAACACTGTAATGGTTTACCATGGAATCCATGTTTCCACTGGATACGAGAAAAGCAAGTCTTGGTTCACCAAATTCCATAATACTTTTCGGATCTTTCCAGTCTGGCTGAGCTATGATTCCCACTCGGTATCCGTGGGCTTCCAGTGTCCTCATGATAATTGCCGGTCCAAACGATGGATGATCTACATAAGCATCACCGGAAACATAGACAAAATCAAGCTTGTCCCAGCCACGCTCATACATATCTTCTTTACAAATTGGCAAAAAACCTTTCGTCATCCTCACAGCACCTCATATGTCTGATTTATAATATCATTGTAATCTTTTATATAATAATCAGCTAATTCTCTCTTTTTATCTTCCTGAGCCTTTGAAAATTCATCTTCAATAGCACAGACTTTCATGCCGGCATATTTTCCTGCGAGAATTCCCATCGGGACATCCTCAAACACAAGACATTTTTCCGGATGAACTTTCAGATCCTCTGATACGAGCAGATATACATCTGGTGAAGGTTTCCCAGCCGCCACTTCACAGGCACTTCTCACTGAATCAAACAGATCATCTATTTCTAAAGCTTTCAATGTATCCATGACCATGTCTTTTGAATTGCTTGTCGCAATTCCTGTGCGGATTCCCTGTCTTCTTACTTCCTTAAGGAACCTTTTTGCACCTTCTTTCAGCGGAACCTGTGTCATGTACTTTTCATGTGCCATCTTCGTCCATTCATCCATAATCTCATCTAAGGTAAGAGAAAGCTCTGGGAATATCTCCTGATAATATCTGGCAACTTCTACATAGCTTTTCCCTTCCATATTTTCATAAAAACCATCCGGTTCTTTCAAATTATATTTTTTTAAATATTCTTTATCAATTGCAACCCAGACCCACATGGAATCAATAAGTGTTCCATCAAGGTCAAAGATCAGTGCATCAAAATTTTCCAATAAGTTCATTATAGATTTTTAATCTCCTCGTCTGTAAGCTTTCTGTACTCTCCGGGGAATAACTTTTCATCCAGAATAAGATTCCCCATGCGCTCGCGTTTCAGATAAACGACCTCTTTTCCTCTGGCGAGGAACATTCTCTTTACCTGATGATATTTTCCCTCCTGAATCGTCAGACGGATATCCGACATACCGGAACATTCATCTGTTTTTAAAATTTCAAGTTCACCTGGCATCGTCCACTCTTCATTTTCCGGTGTTCCAATGTTTACGCCTTTTTTGAAGCTATCCCTGTCACTTTCGTCAACAATTCCCCTGATCTTTGCAAAATAACATTTATCTACATGATGTTTCGGGGAAAGTAGTCTGTGAGCCAGCGCACCGTCATTCGTAATCAGGAGCAGTCCTTCTGTGTCTTTATCAAGTCTCCCCACAGGGAAAAGATCTTTTCTCTTTTTTGTGTCAATCAGGTCAATCACTGTCTGTGACTTTGTGTCCTCAGTGGCAGATATGACCCCAGCCGGTTTATTTAACATATAATACTCAAAAGCTTCATAGCACACATTTTTCTGGTCAAACATAACCAGCTGCGTCGTTTCATCCACTTTATATTCTGGTTTCTTAATAATCATTCCGTCAATTGTGATTCTGCCTTGACGGACATATTTTTTCACTTCCTGCCTTGTCCCAATCCCCATATCCGCGAGATATTTGTCAAGTCTAATCATTAACACAGCCTCCATCCGGGAAGATACTTATTTTTTAGTGTTCCATTTGAAAGCTTTCCCCATCCTAACGGGTACGAATCTACACATACAAGATACCAGCCTTTTGCCTTTCCCTCCACAAGATCATCTACTTCCAAGGTTTCTCCCTTTAAATATCTTGTAATTCTTTCGTCTTTGGCTGAAAAATCAAGCGTCTTTGTATACTCTTCTTTCTTAAGGCACATTGCAAGTGCCTGACTCGGTTCAAAACGATTCTTCTTCAATTCTCCGAAAAGCAATCCGGTTCGAAGAAAACGGATCCCTTTTACATTAGGAATATCCTCCGGCATATAATAGACTCTTTCTCCATGAATATCCATTCTTGTACCATCAAGTTCCCATGATATATCATTTAAAAATAGTTCCAGGTCCTCAGGAAGTTTTTTCTTCCCTTTTCGAGGAATGCTGTAAGAAGCTTTTATTACAGGTTCCCCTTTCTGAAGCAGTGCCAGATAATGTCCTTCGCCCTTCATCTTATGTGGGAAGATACGTACTGTATTGACAATCTCATCACGCTTTGTATCTGTAAATTCTGGCATACCGTGACAAAATCCTTCATACTCTTTCATTGGAACAACACGAAATTCTGGATATTCTTTTAAAAGATGTTCAATAACCTGTTCATTTTCCCTACTGTCAAATGTGCAGGTAGAATAAAGCATCATTCCTCCTGGTTTTAGCATACGGGCAGCCTGTAAAATAACACTTTTCTGGATATTGCTGAAAAATTCCGGTCCATGCTCTTCCCATGCTTTTACCATCTTTTTATCTTTCCTGAACATTCCCTCTCCGGAACAAGGTGCATCAATCAATATTTTATCGAAATACTCTGGAAAATAATTTTCAAGTTTCCCTGGTTCTTCACTGAGGACCAGTACATTTCCAATGCCAAATACTTCAATGTTCTTCAAAAGACCTTTTGCTCTGGAATTGCTAAGATCATTAGCAACAAGCACACCTGTATTTCCAAGCTTTGCCCCCAACTCTGTTGCTTTTCCTCCCGGAGCAGCACAGACATCCAGAACCTTATCTCCTTTTTCGATTGGCAATCGATTCGCCGGTGTCATAGCACTTGGCTCCTGCAGATAATATAATCCTGCAAAGTAATATGGATGCTTTGACGGTACTACAGTATCACCATTATAATAAAATCCATTTTCAATCCATGGAATTTGTTTGATCTCAAACGGACAGATTTTCTTAAAGTCCTCCACAGATATCTTACTCGTATTCACGCGAAGTCCATAATAGCGCGGCTCGTCGTAGCAGGCAATGTATTCCGGGAACTCATCCTTTAATAGTTCCTTCATCTTTTGTTCAAAAATTTCAGGCAGCTTCATGCCATTCCTCCAAATGATAATTTATTCGCACGATAAAGTATAACATATATTTTTTCATAACTCTAGGAATATGCGTATTTTAATTTATTATTTTCCAATGACTTCAACAAATAATATGGATTAACACTGATTTCTTCACCTTCAATATAAAAATAAATTCCGAAATGGAGATGTACATCAAACTTTCCTTTTGTACCTTCCGGTCCATACCCGGAATCCCCCATATAACCAATCAACTCACCTGCACGCACTTTATCACCTTCTTTTATATTGGCATAAGAGTCAAGATGAGCGTAGTAATAATAAGTACCACTATCAGATGTGATTCCGATACGATACCCACCTTTATCAAGCCATCCATAGTTTGTGACCGTTCCATCTGAGATACTAAGCACAGGATATACTCCTCTTTCGTTTCTGGATGCCATGATATCTGTTCCTTCATGTCCTCTTTTTCCATCATAAGTGCGCTCCGTCATCCAACTATTGATATAAGAAGTTTTCAGTGACTTATCCACAGTCGATTCGGGAATTGGGTAATAACTCGCTTCTTTTTCCACATTTTCAATATATTTTTTGCACTGTTCAGAAAA
>JBJEMB010000272.1:0-6078 GCA_051879455.1 Lachnospiraceae bacterium | reverse complement strand
TTTATCCACTTCCTTTCCAACCCGTTCAGATATGACCGGGTTCAAAATAAAAAAAAGAGCATCCTGACTTTTATCCAAAACTGAATAAATCAAAATGCTCCTTACAGGGAATCCCTGTCATGATATTTTGTTTTTGTTTTCTTTCTGGCAGCATTTTCTTCTGCGACCCGCTTTTTATTGGCAGCCAGTTTTTCAAGAACACTCGTCCTTGCCTTCTTCTTGATCTGTTCCGTATTTGCTTTTCTGACCTCTGGCTCCTGAAGATTTTTCTGGACTTTTTCAATAACTGCTTTTGTTGCATTTCGTAATTTATCTTTCGCCATCTTAATCACATTTTTGGTAATTGTTTTTGCCTTATCAGAATTATTTGGATTCTGGACAATGTTATTGCAAAGCTGATCCAGAAGCCTGATATCCTCTTCCTGTGTCTGTGCCCTTACTTTTTCCGTAACGACTTCCACCGCCTTGTCATAAGCGATCTCCGACACTTCATCGATCAGGGTTTCATTATCCATGATTTTTTCTTCCTGCTCCTTTATCATCTGCTCCTGCCGGGCAATCTTTTCTTTCTGTGCCTGTATGATAAACTCCTGCTTTTCCAGATATTTCTTTCCGCCATATTCCGGCACTTCCTCAATCTCCAGCCCATACTGCCTGCAAACATCAAACAGAAGATTCCTGCAGATCAGATCAAAAGTCATCTTCCGGTTGTTGTTTCTTCCTCTGGGCTTATCTGGATCAGGAAGAGGAATGCCAAGTGCTTCCAATGCCTTTTCCTGTTGCGGACACAGTTCCCCATATTTATTCTCACAGTCAAAAACGTGACGTTCATGGATATGGGGAGTAGTCTCATCCATGTGGAGTGCAAAATCCAAAATATGCACATGGTCTCCAAACATCCCCTCGAACCTTTTCATAAAAGAATCCGCAATATGGAAAAGCTGTTCTCCCGAGATATGCTCCCCTTCCTTTCCGATCTGGAATATCGTTTCTTCCGGACAGGTCATTTTATTTTTCAGCAGATCTTCCGTTGTCCGGTTTCTTTCCGGGTGGCGGTTTTTCTCATTTCTGGCATTCTGCCCTTTTATAAAATCGCTGTAATGGTCTTCATAATACATCTTCTCAATATCATGAAAACTTGCCTCCGGCTCGACCGGTCCCCAATTCCTAAGTGTCTCATCCGAAGGATTCTGGACATATCCCCGGTAACAGTCCCAATAGATATTCTGCTTTTCCCTCTCCGCATCAATATGCTCGCTGTTGGCAATATCGAATTTCCTGTCATTGTGCTTTGGATTATAAACACCATGTTTCCCCGATCTGCCATTATGCCTTGTAGCTCTCATTCTTCTGATTCCCCCTTTCATCCATTCTGCATTTTTTCATTTTTCTTTTTTCCCATTCTGCCCTTCTCTGTGGTCTTTCCATTATCTGCCTCTTGCGTTTCACAAGCTTTTTTCATGTGGCGGTCATTCCCGAAAATGATTTTGGGTAACACAATTCGCCAGATAATACCCAGTACGACTTGACGCAGGCATCAAATCACTGGGCAAGGCGTTTCACCCTTGACCCGATAATGGGCTTTGCCCCTTAACCCCAGCATGGAGCTGCCGCCCCTTTGCATTCCCTGCACAAAGGGCTCCGCCCTCTGTACACCCGCCGGACAAAATGTAATTTCCGACGCTGTCCCATCTGTCGGAATTTCCATCTCGCCCGGTTTTTCAAAAATCCTCAAATCGGATTTTCTCAAAAAATAAGAGCCGACACTTTGTCACTTTTTTGGGAAAAAGTCCAATCGCATCGGCTCTCATATTTGACCTTACCGGTCATATTCAGTTTTTCTTTTCATCCTCTCTGAGCATTAATGAGCAAAACAAAAGGCACCAACTTTTTTACGGTTGATGCCCTTTGGGTTACTCATTATTCAATTGATTCATCATCACTTTTTAACATTTGTTCAAAAATCACTTCTTCAATTGTTTGGATACACTCATCTGGATTTTTTTTGATTTCTTTTGACCAGAAATGAATGGGAACCCAGTCCATAGCAAGAAGTTGTTTATCTACTCGAACATCTCTTGCCATATTTTCTTCGATTTTCTGAATCCAGTAGTCTCTATTCCTTTTTAGCTTAGATTTCTTTTCATCCCAATTGTACCCATGCCAAAATTCCCCATCTACAAAAATTGCTATTTTTGATTTTGTTATTGCTATATCTGGTGAACCGGGAAGCTTTTTATAATTTAATCGATAGCGATATCCTTTATGCCACAACATTTTTGCTAAAATAATCTCCGCATCACCACGCTTTAATTTAACATTAGACATTCTCCTAGAAGTTACTTCATCAGTATCGTAATATTTTGGATGTTTCATTTCTTACCTCTATATTTCCGGTGTCTGTTTTAATTCTTCGATTACAGATAAACCTTTTATCCAAACATACTGTGGTAACATTCTAATACCATTCACACACTCTGTCTTATTTTTCAAAGATGAATCCTTTCCTGATCCACGCACAAAAATATCATTTTCACTTCCCTTTAAAAAGTTAGGTGCTGTACTGACTTCCCCATTTTTCAAAATAACAGTTGATCCATCTTTCCGCTTTTGAACAACATCAATAAGTTTATGATTCATAATCTTATCTCTGGTATCTTCCCATAACTTGCGAACTTTTGTATCAATAAACTCATCGCTGAATACAATTCTTTTAAATCCGACAAAAATATTTGATGATAATGAATTTGGCTTATATCCTGTTTCTGGATTTATTGAAGACTCTTTAAACATAATACATAACAGTTCATGATCTGCAAAATATGCATACATATCTGAATCTTCAAAAGTAATAGCTCGTTCAGTTCCATCATCATCTATTATAGTTTCTCTGGTCATTTCACTGAAATCCATATGATACAGTTTCATATCCTCAGTACGACCACCTCTTGAAGTAAAAGCAATAGTTTTCGCAATTAACCCGAATCGTTCAAACAATTCTATCTGATTTAATTTTTTTGCTGTTCCTCCAAACATTGCAATTACAATCTTCTCTGCAACCGCCTTCATACTCAACTCCCCATCTGTTAGGAGTTCCAAATTAAAATAATCTATCAGTTGCCGAATAGTTTGCCCTGCATACATATTTGTTAACTCTCGACACTTTGAATCTATATCTGATATGGATACATATCTTCCCGGAAGTTGTTCAAGATCATATCCAAAATGCTTCGCAATTATGGAAGAAACGGTTGGCTTTTTAAGTCTGAATCTTGGCGGAAACTTAGGAGCCAAATCAATATAACTTAATACTCTTCTTAATTGTCCATGTACATCTATGTATTCTTGTTTAACAGCAGCTTTCCATTTTTTATCCCTAGGTCCAGAATGATGTGACACCACTTCTGCACAAAGTGACCGCACATGTTCCCAGTCATTTTTCAATACTTCTACATCATCATCCGAAAACTCATGAAATTCATAACCGACAACAGGAAAATCTTTATATTCATATGCAGATACAGCATGAGTAGCTGCATAATAGTAATAAATGATAAGCATATGTTCCAGTTTTTCCCAAAAGTGAGATGTTTCAAATTCTTGTTCGGCAATATCATATACTCCAACAGCGGTAATTGACATTGGTTCTTTTGCAACATAATGTCTTATAGGTTTTTCCTGAATCAACATCCCCGTTGTCTTAAGTTCTGTTTTTACATTTTCTGACCCATCAACAATAATTAAGTCGGCTTCCTGCTTAGTGTCTGGTGGATATTCAAAAATGCACTGTTCAACGATAGATCCTGCAATCCCTTTTTGAAGATTAAAATCTTGTACATGATCAAACATTCCTTTATTGTCAATCATTTCAAGTGTTTTTCCCAAATAAGCTTCCAGGCGACGAATCAAAGCATTTTTATCGTAAATATGATCCGACATTCAATATCACCATCCTTTGTATATCCTTATCCCGTAATAACCAGATAATAATTATTTTTCTTCTCTTATAATATCATCCAAAATTTTTCCCATTCTTGTAATCATAGGAACAACCAGCGCATTTCCCATGCAAAAGAATCTCATTCGCTGTGGCATACCAGTATTAGTCCAATCATCATCAAATCCCTGTAATCGTTCTGCTTCAACTGGTGTTAATGTACGTAATCTCCCAGTTCCCGGATCAGATACTACATGAGTACTTCTATTTAATGTAGATTCACTTGTTAACATCGTTCTACCCGGGCGATCCCATGGGTCTGGAAATGCAATCGGTCCCTCAGAAAAAATATATTCATGTCCATCTCTAGATCTTCTAGGGATTCGTTTTGCCCCTTTCAAATAAACCCATTTTGCCATTCTATCTTCATCAGTGATATAGAATTGTTCATCTACATTATGTTGCAATATTTGTCCCAGAAGAATTGCAGGCTCTTCAATTTCTTTGACATCTGCAGTATAAATATTACCTTCAGTCATATAACCGCCAGCTCTAAAATCAAATGCAAAATTATCTGAAACTTCAACAATATCTGGACTAATTTGAGTTTCTTTAAGGGTTGTAATTTCATGGATTGGAAATGCCTTTGCCATAATTCCATCTTTTTGAATTACATCCATAGGATTTTTTTTTGATTGCTGTACACCATAAGCTGTATCATTTCTATAAGCAAAAATAAAAGTTCTTCTTCGTCTTTGAGCTGCTCCATAAAGAGCTGCATTTACTACTCTCCACTCTGCTGAATACCCCAACTCAAAAAGGCAGGCTAAAATGATACCGAAATCTCTTCCTCTTTGTTTTGCTGGAGATTTTAAAAGCCTATCGACATTCTCAAAAATACAAAAAGGAGGCTTCTTGGCAATTAGGGTATCTCGAATCTGCCACCAAAGTACACCTTTTTTCCCCTCAATCCCTTTTGAAGATGCCAATGTATGTGCTACACTATAATCCTGACAAGGAAATCCTCCAACAAGAAGGGTATGATCTGGAATATATTCTTTTTCCATTTCGCTAATATCTTCACCCGTATGAAATTCCCCTCGAAGATCTGGTGAATCTGAAAAATGAGTAACATAGCACTCATGAGCCCATTGTGTTTTGGCTCCCGGTTCCCATTGCGAAAACCATTTTGTCTTCCATCCAGAATTAAGGCGATCAAATCCTAGCCTAAAGCCACCTACACCTGCAAATAATTCGCATATTGTTTTATCCATAAGTCCTCCTTGACGCAAGCGTCATCTCACTTTTATTTCTATGATTCATATGTTAGCACCACAAGCCTGCGGATCGAAAATCACAGATTAAATCATTATATCATATTCATACATTCATATCAAATTTTTCACGTTTATTACACCTTAATATCAAAGCAACAAAAAGCGACAAAATTTTCGCATTAAAATCATTGTCGCTCTTTGCAAATATTCATCATAAAACAAGATGTAATCAAACTATCAAAATCCATTTTTAATCATTATCACTACCACGTATTTCGTAATATATTTTTTTCATAACTTTCTTAAGCCGAATCCCATCCCTCAGCCCCAACCGATAAAAGAACTGCTCAGCATCCGCACCGCTGTCAAAAATAGCATCGCAGTATGCCCGGACTGCCTGTTGCTTATCCTCTGGAAGCAATGCCACCGCTTCCTCATACTTTCGTTCCACATCATCCTCGTCATCTGGTTCTTTCCCGGCTTTCATCTGGCTGAATGCACTCTGCATCCGTTCCTGAATGATATTGTCCACAAATTCCTTTAATGCTTCCTCTTTCATACTCATACATCCCTTTCTATCTCACACACCAGACGCTCATAATCCAGAAATCCCCGGATATACATTTCCCGGCTGATATACGCTTCTACTGCGTGTCTTGCCGATATGATCCGATCAATGATCGTCCAGAATTCATGACCATATTTCTCAATGTATGGCTTTAATTCATCCATCGTTTTCTCGCATTCCCCTTCCAGTTCAATCAGCTGAGGATCAATCCGTAAATATGCCTCAAGCCTGATCTCATTCCAGTCGAAGTAGCTTTCCACTAATTCTCTTTTCATAATCGTGTCCCTTTCTGCCCT
>JBJEMB010000271.1:3751-6231 GCA_051879455.1 Lachnospiraceae bacterium | reverse complement strand
GATTCTGCTAATTCAGATAATGCATTTTTAAATTACTTTTTCATACAAAAAGAGCATTCTTCCATATCAGTCACTTTTTTGATATAGAAAAATGCTCTTTTGAAAAATTAGAATTAATTCTATTTATTTGCTGTCATTTTTTTCATAACCATCAATGTGCCAATCATAAGCACGATTCCAACTGCCAGAGAAACAATTGCAACAATCGCTCCACCCATAAAGTTCTGCAAGATACCTGCAACAATATATGTCACACAGGATACAGCCGCTGCTGTAACTGCATATGGAAGCTGTGTTGAAACATGGTTGACATGATTACACTGTGCTCCTGCCGATGCCATGATCGTCGTATCAGAAATCGGTGAACAGTGGTCACCGCAAACAGCACCTGCCATACATGCAGAGATGGACATGATCATCATTGTCTCATTCTTTCCGACAAATACAGCAACTACGATAGGAATCAGAATACCAAAAGTTCCCCAGGATGTTCCTGTTGCAAATGCAAGGAAACATGCTACAAGGAAAATGATTGCAGGGAGAAGACTCATCAGTCCTCCGGCAGCATTTTCAACCACACCTGCTACATACTCTTTTGCTCCAAGGCTGTCTGTCATTGCTTTCAGTGTCCATGCAAAAGTAAGAATCAGGATAGCAGGAACCATTGCCTTGAATCCATCCGGAATGCAGGACATGGATTCTGAGAACTTAAGTACTTTACGAACAGCATAGAACACAATCGTAATTACGAAAGCGAAAAAGCTTCCAAGCATAAGACCTACAGAAGCATCACTTCCTGAAAATGCTTCTATAAAGCCAGCACCGCTAAAGAATCCACCTGTGTAGATCATACCAATGACACAGCAAACGATCAAAACTGCCACTGGGAAAATAAGATCAATAACTCCACCCTTGCTGTCTTCCACATCCTGTTCTGCATTTGCGTACGGACGGTCTGCTGTAGTATAAAGGTCACCGGCAATCGCATTTGTCTCATGCAACTTCATCGGGCCGTAATCCATCTTCATCACTACTATTGCAACCATCATAACAATTGTGAGAAGTGCATAGTAGTTGAACGGAATTGCACGGATAAAGATAGAAAATCCATCCTCGCCCTCAACAAATCCTGTTACTGCTGCTGCCCAGGAAGAAATCGGAGCAATGATACATACCGGTGCTGCTGTTGCATCAATCAGATATGCCAGCTTTGCTCTGGAGACATTGTGCTTGTCAGTTACAGGTCTCATAACGCTTCCAACTGTCAGACAGTTGAAATAATCATCAATAAAAATTAAAACTCCCAAAAGAATGGTTGCAAGCTGTGCCCCAACCCGACTCTTGATATGTACACTTGCCCAGCGTCCAAATGCCGCGGAACCACCAGCTTTATTCATCATACATACCATAATTCCAAGGATTACAAGGAATACCAAAATTCCCATGTTATAGCTGTCTGTCAGCACTCCTACGATACCATCCTGAAATACATGGAGAACAGTTGTTTCGAATGTAAATCCTGAATAAAATACTCCACCGATCAAAATACCAATAAACAAAGAACTGTATACTTCTTTCGTGATCAATGCCAGCACGATTGCAACAATCGGTGGTACCAGTGACCAGAAGGATGCATACATCTTTGGGACATATTCTGCCGCTTCGTCCGCTGCAAAAACAGTCATACTACTCATTACAAGGATACTGAGAAGTGTGAGCACACTCCACAATATTTTTTTCTTTCCTCTCATTGTAAAACTTCCTCTCTTTTTAACCTTATTATTTATAGTAAAAAAATGTCATGAACAACGCTTCCCGGGCGCGCTCATGACATATCGTATCCTACACTTTCAATCTAATGTATCTCATATCAGACAATCATAAATTGACATTCAAAAAAATCTACCTATGATAGCGCTCCACTGATGTGACAGTCCGCAGCATTTTCTGACTGCGTCCCAGAGATTACTTTGGGAAAATAATCTCTTCGGCGGCTTTTCCTTTCCCACCAAGCAGCTTCCCAGCCTATTGCTTTGGCGGTACTGATAAAACCCGCGCCTCTACCAAGTCCTGTTATTCACATAGTACAGTTTTACCATCTTTTTATATCATTGTCAACTAATGTTTCCCCTTTTATAGGCTAATTCTATAAATTAGTCATATAGAAAACTGATATATTCAAATATCTCAGCAAAATCTACTTCACACTCCCCGTCAAACAATCCTACCGGCACTTTCGCATCAAATCCGTAAATTGCCGGTAACTCATCATGGGCGAAATCATATACGACAACTGTTTTTTTATCAGGATCTACGATCCAGTATTCCGCAACACCTGCTCCGATATATTTTTTAAGCTTTATACTGATATCTTTTTTTCTTGTAGAAGGGGACAAAATCTCAACAATCAGATCTGGAGCTCCATATGTACATCTCTTGATGATCTTACTCCTGTCACACACCACAAATACATCCGGCTG
>JBJEMB010000271.1:0-3651 GCA_051879455.1 Lachnospiraceae bacterium | reverse complement strand
GGCTGAACCATCGTTTTATCATCACAGTCAAGCTGGACATCTGCCGGTGCCACAAAGGGAATACAGTTTCCCCCTTTTTTTCGAATGTAGCTTTCAATAGTTTTCCAAATCTGTACAGCAAGAAGCTGATGAATATTGGTAGGTGACGACATATCATATATCACACCATCAATGAGTTCCACTCTTCTTTCATCCGGCAAGGAATAATAATCGTTCAGCGTATATTCTCCCTGTTTCTTACTCTGATACTGTATGGCTGACTCTTTTACCATACTGGATTCCTTCTGAAACACTTTAGACAAAGACATAATGGTAGCATATCTGGGAGCATCCGTTACTCCGGCGAAAATTTTCTGCACAGTTCCAAGAGGCACCCCGGACATCTCAGATATCTGTTCATTCGTATACCCCAGCTCTTTTTTTCTCCGTCTCATTTCTTCAATTGTCACGCCACCACTTCTTTCCTATTTATTTCCATAATATTATAATATTTTTTCTGTCCAGTCAATAGAATTGTGCCATTTTATTTCCATTATAAATCACATTGTTCCATTTTATTTCCGCATCAAAATATCAGGTGAATATTCTACACTTAACAAATAATTTCCAATAAATAAAATTACGCCCCGCACAATTATGCGGGGCGCATCTAATCATCTGATCATATCAGATATTATTATATTTCTTATTCCTCTCCGTAAAGAGTAACAAGTTTCTTCAGATATTCATATCTGTCTTTAGCTTCTGCCTCATTCTGAGCAAACAGTCTAGCTGCCTTCTCCGGATTAGCTCTCTTCAGTGAGTTGTAACGAACTTCTCCATCAAGGAATTCCTGATAATCTCCTGTAGGCTCTTTGCTGTCAAGAGTGAACTTAGCACCTTCTGCTGCAGGATTGAATCTGAAGTTGTTCCAGTATCCACACTGAACTGCTAACTTCTCTTCTGTCTGAGCTTTGCTCATACCCTTCTTGATACCATGGTTGATACATGGAGCGTATGCGATGATAAGTGATGGTCCCGGATATGCCTCAGCCTCTGAAATTGCTTTTACAGTCTGATTGTAGTCAGCACCCATAGCAATCTGTGCTACATATACATAACCATAGCTCATTGCGATACCAGCAAGGTCTTTCTTCTTAACTTCTTTTCCGCCTGCTGCGAACTGTGCAACTGCACCAGTCTTTGTAGCTTTGGAGGACTGTCCACCTGTATTGGAGTAAACTTCTGTATCAAATACCATGATGTTGATATCTTCACCACTTGCTAATACATGGTCAACACCACCGAATCCGATATCATATGCCCATCCGTCACCACCGAAGATCCACTGGGATTTCTTAGCAAGGAAGTCTTTATTCTTAACGATATCTCTGCAAACATCACAATCGCATCCGTCTAATGCTGCAACCAGTTTGTCTGTAGCTGCTCCGTTAGAAACGCCACATCCAAATGTATCAAGGTATTCCTGACAAGCTGCTTTTACTTCTGCAGATGCTGCATCACTTGCTGCAACTGTCTCAACTTCTTCTTTCAGTCTCTTTCTGATTGCTTTCTGAGCAAGCAACATACCGTAACCATACTCAGCATTATCCTCGAATAAGGAGTTACCCCATGCAGGACCTTTGCCTTCTGGTGTTACTGTATATGGTGTAGACGGTGAGGAGTTACCCCAGATAGAAGAACATCCTGTTGCGTTAGCGATGTACATTCTGTCACCAAATAACTGTGTGATCAGCTTAGCGTAAGGTGTCTCTCCACAACCAGCACAAGCGCCTGAGAACTCAAGGAGTGGCTGTCTGAACTGACTTCCCTTAACTGTAGCTGCTTTGAATTTGTCCATAACTTCTGGTTTTACCGGAAGCTCTTTACAGTAATCAAATACTTCCTGAGAATCTCTGTGAGCATCAAGGCTTTCCATAACAAGAGCTTTCTCACCCTTCATACCTGGACAGATATTTGCACAAGAGCCACATCCTGTACAGTCAAGAGCTGAAATAGACATCGTGAATTTCAGTCCTGGCATCATTGTCATATCTTTTACTTCCATACCAGCTGGTGCATTAGCAACTTCTTCCTCTGTAAGAGCTACCGGACGGATAACTGCGTGAGGACATACATATGCGCACTGGTTACACTGGATACAGTTTTCTACTTTCCATACAGGAACATTAACTGCGATACCACGTTTCTCGTATGCAGCAGCACCTGACGGTGTAGAACCATCTACATAATCGTTGAATGCAGATACCGGAAGTGTGTTACCTTCCTGAGCATTAACTTTAGCCTGGATATTTTTAACAAAGTCAACAACGTCTTCTCTTCCGCCTTTAACTTCCGGTGCAAATAATCCTTCATCCGGACAGGATTTCCATGAATCCGGAACTTCTACTTTGTGGATCTGTTTTGCACCTTCATCGATAGCTGCCCAGTTCTTAGCAACAACGTCGTCACCTTTACGTCCGTATGTAGCTTTTGCAGCTTTCTTCATAAGGTCAATTGCTTCTTCCTCCGGAATAATAGCAGCCAGTTTGAAGAATGCAGACTGAAGGATTGTATTGATACGTGTTGGTCCCATACCTGTTTCAATACCAATCTTAACACCGTCAATTGTGTAGAAGTTGATATTGTGATCAGCGATATAAGCTTTAACCTGTCCCGGAAGATGCTCCTCTAATCCTGCCATATCCCATGGACAGTTCAGAAGGAATGTACCACCGTCAACAAGTTCCTGAACCATATTGTATTTGTTTACATAAGATGGGTTGTGACATGCAACAAAGTTAGCCTTGTGGATCAGGTAAGTAGATTTGATTGGCTTCTTACCGAAACGAAGGTGAGACATTGTTACACCACCGGACTTCTTGGAGTCATAATCAAAGTAAGCCTGTGCATACATGTCTGTATTGTCACCGATAATCTTGATAGAGTTCTTGTTAGCACCAACAGTTCCGTCTGCTCCAAGTCCCCAGAACTTACAGTTGATTGTTCCTTCCGGAGTTGTTACAAGTGGTGCACCTGTCTCAAGAGAAAGATTTGTAACGTCATCAACGATACCAATTGTAAATCTTGCTTTCTCTGTGTTGTTAAATACTGCAACGATCTGTGCTGGTGTTGTATCTTTGGAACCTAATCCGTAACGTCCACAGTTGATCTGAACATCATTGAATTTTGTTCCTTTCAGAGCGGATACTACATCAAGGTATAATGGCTCACCCTGTGCTCCTGGCTCTTTTGTTCTGTCAAGAACGTTAATAACCTTAACTGTGTCAGGAATTGCATCAACAAGAGCCTGTGCACAGAATGGTCTGTAAAGACGAACTTTAACAACACCGACTTTTTCGCCTGCTGCCATCAAGTAGTCGATTGTTTCTTCAATTGTGTCACAAACAGAACCCATAGCAACGATAACTTTTTCAGCATCTGCTGCTCCATAGTAGTTGAACAGTTTGTAATCTGTACCGATCTTTTCGTTAACCTTGTCCATGTACTCCTGAACGATTGCCGGCATAGCATCGTAATATGGGTTACATGCTTCTCTTGCCTGGAAGAAGATATCCGGGTTCTGAGCAGAACCTCTCTGGCATGGGTGATTTGGATTCAGAGCGTGTTTTCTGAATTCATCAATTGCATCCATATCTACAAGATCTTTCA
>JBJEMB010000270.1:0-36094 GCA_051879455.1 Lachnospiraceae bacterium | reverse complement strand
ATCAGATCCTTCACAACTTCACCGGCAATAATAAGCCCTGCCACAGACGGCACAAAAGCGATACTTCCCGGGACTTGTCTTCTTCCCGCTGCCGGCTTCTCAGCATTTTTTTCATCAGGAGCTATCGGAGTTAATGGTTTCTCCTGCGAATAGACCACCTTCAGTTTTTTGACTCCTCTTTTTTTCAGTTCTCTTCTCATTACCTTTGCCAATGGACAAACTGATGTTTTATAAATATCTGATACTTGAAAAGCCGCAGGATCCAGTTTATTTCCCGCACCCATAGAGCTGATAATGGGAGTTCCTGCTTCCTCTGCCTGCATCACCAGTGCAATCTTTCCAGTCACAGTATCAATAGCATCCACCACATAATCATACTTTGTAAAATCAAACTGCTGCGCTGTATCTGGCATATAAAAAGTCTCAAAAGTACGAACGATAATATCCGGATTAATATCCATTACACGCTCTTTTATCACATCCACTTTGCTTCTTCCTATCGTGTTTTCAGTAGCAATGATCTGGCGGTTAATATTACTGACAGAAACTGTATCATTATCGATCAGATCCAGCATACCGACACCGCTTCTGGCCAAAGCCTCCACCACATAGCCACCGACTCCACCAACTCCAAATACTGCAACTCTGGATTGTTGAAGCCGCTTCATACTACCTGTCCCAATCAATAATTCTGTTCTGGAAAATCGTTCATTCATTATGAATTCTCCTGCTTTTCTTTATTTTCTTCCAATTCTTCCGCTTCGTCGTAAGTAATTCTCTCCATTGTAAAACCGCGTCCTTTTACTTCATTGATCTGGGAAATGGTGACAAATGCATTTTCATCAATCAAATGCACCATTTCATTTGTCGCATAAAGTTTACGCTTTGGTATGATACAAAGAACAGCCTTCTGTTCTTCTTTTCCATATCCGGTCTCTACATGAATCATTGTCACTCCGACATCCTGTTCTTTTAACATTCTGATACGAATCTCTTCATATTTTTCCGAAATAATCAGTAGCTGAATCTGCGACTGACCCATAAGCATTACCCTGTTAAGCACAAAGGTTTCTATCACAAGCATCAGAATACCATACATGATCTGCTCTGTATCAGAGAACAGAACCTGTGCACCAAGTACGATAAAATCCACAGTATACATAAGCACTGCAAGATTGATATGCAAATATTTATTAAGTACCAGTGCAATAATATCTGTTCCACCGGTAGAAGAACCAACACGAACGATGAGTCCCACTCCGAGACCAAGTACTGCACCACCGTACAATGTCGCAAGCATGATATTATCCGTGAGTGTTGTAATTCCCGGAATCGCCTGCATAATTGACAGACAGACCGGATACAAAAATGTACTTGCAATCGTCGTTACAATAAATTTTTTCCCCAATGTCAACGCTCCTAAAAGAAACAGACATGCGTTGACGCCTAATACCACAATTGAAAGCGGAAGCGACAGGTAATGATTAATCGTAATCGCAACACCCGTTGCTCCTCCCATAATAATTCCATGTGGAACAATAAACGCTGCTACTGTAAATGCAAGAACAATATTTCCCACGAGCACACCGATTGCAGTCTCCAGATTCTTCTGCCATCTTTTTTTCATCTCACATACCTCCAACTATGAAATACCTTTCATCGTAAGCTGAATTCTTTTTTTCTTTAAATCCACACTCATGACCTTCACATCCACAATGTCCCCAACACTTACTGCTTCAAGCGGATGTTTAATGAATTTTTTATCTGTAATTTCTGAAATGTGTACCAGTCCGTCCTGATGTACACCGATATCAACAAAAACGCCGAAATCTATTACATTACGTACAGTTCCTTTCAGGATCATTCCTTCTTTCAGATCCTTCATCTCCAATACATCGGTACGAAGGATTGGCTTTGGCATCTCATCCCTCGGATCTCGTGCAGGCTTTTCCAGTTCTTTTACAATATCACGAAGCGTAATCTCACCAATACCAAGCTCGTTAGCCAGTTTTTTATAATCTTTGATTGTCAGAGAAAGGCCAAGAAGCTTTCCGCCTTGAATATCCTGTGGCTTGTATCCCTGCTTTTTTAAAAGCTTTTCTGCTGCTTCGTAGGATTCCGGATGGACACTTGTACCATCAAGTGGATTTTCCCCAGATTGAATCCTCATAAATCCCGCGCACTGTTCAAATGCTTTCGGTCCAAGCTTTGCAACTTTGAGGAGCTGCTTTCTGTTACTGAACCGCCCATTTTCTTCTCTGTAAGCCACAATATTTTTTGCAATTGCAGGTGTTATACCGGAAATATAGGAAAGAAGAGGCGCAGAAGCTGTATTCAAATCCACTCCAACTTTATTCACACAATCTTCTACTACTCCAGACAGTGCCTCACTTAATTTCTTCTGGTTCATATCATGCTGATACTGCCCAACACCAATGGATTTCGGATCAATCTTGACAAGCTCTGCAAGCGGATCCTGAAGGCGTCGCGCAATTGAAGTTGCACTTCTCTGGCCAACATCAAATTTCGGGAACTCTTCACTTGCAAGCTTACTTGCCGAATATACGGATGCTCCTGCCTCATTTACGATTACATACTGTACTTTCTGCGGAATCTCTTTTAAAAGTTCCACAATAAACTGTTCGGATTCTCTGGAAGCAGTTCCATTTCCAACAGAAATCAAAGTAATATTATATTTTGCGATAATCTTTTTTAACAGATCTTTTGAAGCCTGAATCTTCTGAGGTGTTGTCGGTGCTGTCGGATAAATGACCGTTGTTCCTATTACTTTTCCTGTTGGATCAACCACTGCCAGTTTACATCCTGTTCGGAAGGCAGGATCCCATCCAAGAACAGTTTGCCCAACGATTGGTGGCTGCATCAGGAGCTGCTCCAGATTCTTTCCAAATACATCAATTGCTCCATCCTCTGCCTTTTCTGTGAGCTCATTTCTGATCTCACGCTCAATTGCAGGTGCAATCAACCTTTTATATGCATCAGCAACCGCTTCCTTTAATACGGGAGTAGTATATTCATTATCGGAATGGATCGTCTTTTTCTCAAGATATCGTATGATATCTTCTTCCGGCGCTTCGATCTTCACCGTAAGAAACTTTTCTTTCTCTCCACGGTTCAGTGCAAGAATCCTATGTCCTGCAAGTTTAATTACCGGTTCCTCAAAATCATAATACATCTCATATACAGATTCTGCCTTTTCATCTTTAGCGGATGATACAATACGGCCTTTCTGCATTGTGATCCGTCGAATCCAGATACGATAATCTGCTTCATCAGAAATGCTTTCTGCAATGATATCTCTCGCTCCATCCAATGCTTCTTTCGCCGTTTTTACTTCTTTTTCATCATCTATATACTCTTTCGCAATCTCAATCAATGGTTTGTCGGATTTCTGTAATGAGATAAATGCCGCTAATGGCTCCAGACCTTTCTCTTTTGCAATCGTCGCGCGGGTTCTTCTCTTAGGCCTGTATGGTCGATATAAATCTTCCACAACAACAAGCGTTTCTGCCGCAAGAATCTGTGCTTTTAATTCTTCTGTAAGTTTTCCCTGCTCTTCTATACTTGAAAGAACCTGTTCCTTCTTTTCATCCAGATTTCTGAGATAAGTTAATCGTTCATGAAGCTTTCTTAACTGTTCATCATTAAGTGTACCTGTTGCCTCTTTTCTATATCTTGCAATAAATGGGATTGTATTTCCCTCATCTATTAATTTCACAGCGGCATCAATCTGCCATCTTTTCACTTCAAGCTCTTCTGTAAGTTTCTGATTAATATCCATTACAATACCCTTTCTAAAATAACAATATACAGTAATTTATACTGTTTTTACATACGTGGTTATTATAACGAAAAAAGACCTCATATGCAATGACTAGACCAATACCGAGTTCACTCTGTTTTCTTGAAAATCCTAATCTCATATGATATACTGTTTACACATTAACAAAGTTTATTTGGAGGGAAGAATATTGACTATGAATCAGGCACAGGACACAAAAGAATTATCCAGGCAACAGCAAAAATCCATGGAAACCAAGGCAAAGATTTTCTCCGCCGCAAAACATATTCTTCAGAAAAAAGGATACGAACAATTATCAATAAAAAACATTTGTGAAGAAGCAGGCGTATCCAATGGCAGCTTCTATCATCATTTCAAAACAAAAGATGATCTTCTTTCTTATTATATTGAAGAGCAGCCAAGCATAAATCCAGATTTGCTTGATTTGCCATCAGATGCGGAAGAAGCAAAAAAAACAATTATCTATGTATATATAAATTATGTGCATTATTGCGAAGAACTTGGAGTCGAATTTATGTCTAACTATTATACTCCTAAAAACCAGTCACTAAACCCTTTGATCAGAACCGAACGACCTTATCCTATTGTTACCGTTCATAATTATCTTCAGAAATGTATAGATGCAAAAATCATACATCCAAAACATTCTCTTGACGATATTACAACCGATATCCGTATGATCGTGATAGGGAATGTATTTGAATGGTGTTTGAAAAATGGCAACGCCGATTTTGAAGGAAATATGAAGCGTTCTTTAGAAACATATCTTGATGGAGCCTTTTAGATCAGGCTCCTTTTTCATGCAAAACCATCTGAAATACAAAAAATCCTTCAAGACTACTCTTAAAGGACCTTTGCAGAAGGAAACACGGTAATTAAATTACCAAAACAATAATATCTTTTATCTGATATAATCATAACCCTGCATCTATCTTTTGTCCAATCAGTAATTTTTATATGACTGTTCTTTTTATAGATATTTTCTATAATTGGCTTTTTACAACTTTAGACCACGATATCGAAGGAAGTATCAGTTTTTTATTGTTGTTGCTGTTATTTACTGCTATACTTATTTTAGAAAAACATAGAAGAGGAAATCCTGTATGTACACATTCATTGTAAATCCAAATGCCCGGATCGGACTGGGTCACAAAATCTGGAATGAACTTGAAGCCGAACTTCAAAACCGACACATAAACTATCAAGTCTTCTTTACCAAATATCAGAATCACGCAACCAAAATCGCGAAAGAAATAACTTCTTCCCATTCTCATTGTACTTTAATCGCACTCGGCGGAGACGGTACCATAAACGAGATAATCAATGGAATTACTGATCTATCTAATGTAACTTTAGGATATATCCCAATTGGTTCCAGCAATGATTTCTCTCGAGGCTTAAATCTATCTTCCAACCCTATGGAAGCGCTAAAGCATATTTTATCGCCTTCCCACATTGCTTACATCAATATCGGCACTTTGAGCTATGGTTCAGAAAAACGGCGTTTTGCAGTCAGTGCAGGAATCGGATTTGATGCAGAAGTCTGTCACAAAATCTCTTTTTCAAAATTAAAAGTCTTTTTTAATAAAATAAAACTTGGAAAACTATCTTATACCGGAGTTGCCATTCAGAGTATTCTGATGCAGACACCGAAGAAAATGACGATAACCTTGGATCATAACAAAACGGTAAGCTTTGACAAAACTTATTTTGCAGCATTTATGAATCAAAAATATGAAGGCGGCGGTTTTATGTTCTGTCCAAAGGCCCAGCCAGGTGATGACTTGCTGGATCTGATTGTGATAGAAGGTCTGTCTAAACTTAAGATACTGCTTCTTCTCCCGACAGCATTTTGGGGAAAACATACTCTTTTCCACGGAATTCATACATATCAATGCAAAAACGCAAAAATACAAAGCGAAATCCCTCTTCCGGTCCACACAGATGGCGAAGCAGTTTTTCAACAGGAATGCATCTCAGGAACACTGGAGACAGAAAAGCTACGCTTGATCATCAGTTAAAGGAGCAGCTATGATTATAATTATTGCTTTATTTGTATTTACTTTATTATATTTTATCTTGCTTTTTCCGAGACTTTCCGAAAGGAAGCGTGTATTAAAAGACTGCCCATGCATGTTTGCCCACAGAGGTTATCATGACATTTCCTGCGGAATCCCTGAAAACTCAATGCCTGCATTCCGCATTGCCATACAGCGTGGATATGGGATTGAACTGGATCTCCATCTGACAAAAGACGGCAAGCTCGTTGTTTTTCATGATAATACATTAAAAAGACTTTGCGGATATAATCGTACGATAGAAGATATGACTTATGAAGAGATCCAAAAGTATCCTCTTTTGAATACTTCTGAACATATTCCTCTTTTTCAGGATGTTCTTTCTACTGTAAACGGAAAAGTTCCTCTCCTGATTGAACTTAAGATCCCTACAAAATCTTTGCGGATATGTGAAGAAGCTTACAAAGCCTTAAAACATTATTCTGGATATTATTTGATACAATCTTTCAATACTCTGGGGCTTAGATGGTTCCGGCTGAATGCACCTTCCGTATTACGTGGTCAGCTCGCGTCCCACCTTACTGCTGAAAATACGAAAGAAGCCTGGATTTTTAAATTTCTGGTGCAGAATCTTCTTTGCAATATTATTGGCAGACCGGACTTTATCTCTTATAAAATGTCAGATCTTCCACATCTCTCTGTTCTGATCTTAAAATATATTTTCAGGACGCCGATCGCTGTCTGGACATTAACAAATAGCAAAGCGTTGAAAAAAGGAATTGTAAGATACGATTTTCAGATTTTTGAAAAACCTTGTGAAATTTATTAAGAAAGAGTGAACTTTATTGTTGAATACTTTTTTTCGTGTTATAATCCGTTGTGAACAAAGAAACAGCAGGCTCGAAAAGGGGAATTTTAATGAAATTTATTAAAAAATCAAAGGAGCTTATTAAAAAATACCGTCATGCCTGGGTATTCTTATACGCATTTATTTATATGCCCTGGTTTCTGTATCTTGAAAAACATGTAACCTCACACTATTACATTATCCATTCACCATTAGATGATTATATTCCATTTATCGAATATTTTATCATTCCATATTATCTATGGTTCGCATTTATGGTCGTCAGTGTCATGTATTTCTTTTTTACAGATAAGACTGGTTTTTATAGAATTGCATCTTTTTTGATTATCGGAATGACAGCATTTTTAGTCATTTGCACCATTTTCCCAAATGGTCTGAATCTGCGTCCTACTGTTTTTGTCAGAGACAATTTTTGTATTGATCTGGTAAAAGCATTGTATGCAACAGATACACCAACCAATGTTCTGCCAAGTATTCATGTATTTAATACTCTTGGCGTATTGATTGCTGTTGCACATAGTGATAAACTGAAATCACACAAGATAATAAAGTGTGCAATTTATATTCTTGGTATCTTGATCGTATTATCAACTGTATTTTTAAAGCAGCATTCTGTTACGGATGTAATTGCTGCATTTGTAATGGCATGTGTTGTTTATCCTATTGTTTATGCATCTCAGATGAGAAAAGCAACGCGATTTTCCCATCAGCCAATATAAAACTAACGAAATGAGGAGGGCAATAAAATGAGAGCAGAATTTAGCGAAAATTTAATTACTGGAAATGAACTGATCGATTCCCAGCACAAAGAACTGATTGACAGAATCAACAAGCTTCTGGAAAGTTGTGAAGACAGCAATGCAAAACTGGTTGCTGTAAAAACTTTGGATTATCTGGCAGATTACACAGATTTCCACTTTAGCGCAGAAGAACAGCTTCAAAGAGAGATTGACTACCCGGGATTTGCAAAACATAAAGAACAGCATGACGGTTTCAAAAAAACAATTACCGAGTTAGATGAGATGCTTCAGGAAGAAGAAGGTCCATCAGAAGCTTTTGTGGAAAAGGTTGAAAAGAACGTAATTCAATGGTTCTATACCCATATTGAAGGTTTCGACCGTTCTGTAGCTGAATATAAATTTATGAGAGAAAATAATGGTCGGCTTTAAGCTGACCATTATCTTTATTTCCATATATCCATATATTTTTCAAACGCAGAAGGTATTGGATATTCTTTTTCTATTTCTTTTGGATGGATGAACAAAAAATTCTTCTGATTTGTCTTTTCCAATTCATCTACTTTTACAAAATATCCTTTCATATGCCATTCTACATGACTGAAAATATGTTTTGCATTCGTAAGTTCTTCAATTCTAACCGGCATAAGACCGATGCTTTTACAGTACGAAATCACTTCGTCTGCCTTTAAGTGTCCCGGAACATTTGGCAATTCATAAAGCCCAGCCAGAAGTCCGTCTTTTCCGCGCTTATTGATAGCCATTTTTTCTCCGTCAAAAAATACAAGCACTGTTTTTTTCTCAATTTTTCTTTCTTTTTTCTTTGCTTTCACCGGATATTTTTCTATACATTCTTCTTTTTGGGCCTGACACAAAAACGCCAGAGGGCATTCCCCGCACTTTGGCTGCCCATTCGGCACACATATAATTGCCCCAAGCTCTATTAATCCCTGATTGAAATCACTGGCGGCTGATTTTGGAATTACTTTTTCCAGTGCTTCTTCCATACGCTTTCTGGTACTTTGTTTCATAATATCTGCATCATCCCCGGTCAAACGGGTGAGCACACGAAGAACATTTCCATCAACTGCCGGTTTTGGCAGACCATATGCAAAAGAACAGATTGCCCCTGCTGTGTAATTTCCGATTCCTTTTAAAGAACGGACCCCTTCATAAGTTGTCGGAAACTTTCCATCAAAATCAACCATAATCTGCCGCGCTGCTTTTTGCATATTATAAACCCGGTTATAATAACCAAGTCCCTCCCATAATTTCAGCAGACGATCTTCTGATGCTTCTGCCAGGCTCTCGACTGTCGGAAGCTCCTTTAAAAATCTTTCATAATACGGCTTTACTGCTTCTACTCTTGTCTGCTGCAACATAATTTCTGACACCCATACCCGATATGGAGTTGCATTTTCTCTCCACGGAAGTGTTCTCTTGTTGTCCCGATACCATGAAATAAGCGGCTCTCTCATTTCATAAAGAATCGGATTATCCAACACTACCGGCACTTCTTTATCTATATGAATACTGTCACTTTTCACCTGACAGTCGTAGGCAATGATTTTCACACCGCTCTTTTGGGCCTCTCGCAACGCTTCAGCAAACTCTGGATGTGTCTTGGTATTTGGTGTAAAATAACGAACGTCATTCATCTGGATCACAAAAAACACATATGCCTCGTATCCTTCCTTAACAGCACATTCTAATTCCTTCACATGTTTAACTGCACGTTCACTCGGTGCATCCGGGAATCTCACCACTCCGTTTTCTTCCAGTGTCACTCCTTTGACTTCAATAAAAACTTTTCTTTCTTTTGTCTCTATATACAGATCAAATCTGGAATTTCCGTAAGTATACTCCGGGCGAATGAATGCAACATCTTTAAAAAACTCGCCTTCTTCTATCCATTCTTTTACTGCTTTATTCGGTATCTGAGAATCCATATTAATGATCCGGTTTTCTTTCTTTACCGCAATCAGATCCCATTTCGTTTTTCTTTCTGGATTTTTACTGTCCTGTATATACACTGTCGTTCCCGCCTTCAACAGTTCCGCGCATCTCCCTGTATTTTTCACGTGAACAGTCTCAATGCGGCCATCAATCTCTACATGAGCAATAAATCTGTTTGGTCGGTCAATAAACCTTCCTTCATATATGTTTTCATATTTCATATCGTTCTCCTGCATGAGCTTTTTTATTTGTATCATAAGAGAAGACCTGAGTGAGTCTCAGGTCTTTTTATGTTTACTGTTCCAATATCGGTATGTTTTCTTCGCTGTCTGCTTCCATTTTGGGCTTTTCTGTCTTTTCCAGGCACTGTAAGATTTCCTCATTTAACGAGAGCATCTTTTCGTCCAATGTAGATACCATATCTGCACATTCACGTAGCTCACGGCTAATGTATTCCGGTGCATTCCCTTCAAATTTGTAATAAATCTTATGCTCCAGACTTGCCCAGAAATCCATGGCAATCGTACGTATCTGTATCTCTACTTTTGTATCAACCACACTATCCGACAAAAAAATAGGAACAGATACTAGCATATGATAGCTTTTGTACCCACTTTCTTTCGGATTCTTAATGTAATCTTTGATAGAAAGTACTTTTAGATCACTTTGATTTCCTATCATCTCTGCCAATCGGTAAATATCTGATGAAAAAGAGCAGATCAGCCGGACTCCGGCAATATCATTTACATACTTGACCATATTCTCTATAGAAATCTCATATCCGTTTCGCTTTAATTTCTTCACGATACTTTCAGGAGTCTTCACTCGTGTTTTAATATGCTCAATCGGATTATATTTGTGAACATGTTGAAATTCATCATTAAGTATTTCCAATTTTGTTCCGACTTCTTTTATTGCAGCATTATAGAGAAACATAATAGTTTTCCAACTGTCGACGTCCTCATAATTCTTAATTGCATTCTCCATAATTGTCATCACTCCTCTCTATGGCGAAGAGCCGGTCATCTATTGACAATTATACCATAGAATGAAGGATTCTGTCCTGTTTATCCCGATTATTTAATAAACATATTATAATTAATATTCAATCCCTTCACGAGCCGTCAAACCCGCGTCAAATGGGTGTTTGACCTTTTTCATCTCTGTTACATAACTGGCAACATTCAGTACTTTTTCCGTCACTTCGTGTCCTGTAAGAACAACCTCCAGACCTCTGGGTTTATGTTCCAGAAAGCTCAATAATTTATCCTCATTCAGAACATCTAACTGTATCGCACAGAGAACTTCATCCAAAAAAAGCACGTCAAAAGGAGCACAAAATTTGATTATTTCGTCCAATGCTTTTGTATTATACCGTTTTAATTCCACACGTTCCGGTCCATTCATCTGACTGTAGAACTTTACCGGTTCCCTTCCCGGAAGGCATGTAACGTTAGGAATTTGCTCTAAGATAGCCCTTTCACTGGAAGAGTTATCTTTCAAAAACTGAAACACCAGTACTTTTAGCCCACTTCCGGCTGCCCGTATAATCTGGCCGACAGCTGCTGTCGTTTTCCCTTTTCCATGACCATAATATACGTGAATTCTTCCAGTGCCTAACATAATTTACCTCCCCAACACAATCTATATTACATTTCAAGTTTCATATCTCCGAATTTGATCCATCCTTTTTTTCTCATGAACTCTGAAATTCCAAGAGTCACTATTGCCGGAAGGATAATCTGAATAATAAGAATCTTAATCAATACAACCTGTGGTGATTCTGTCTGGATCATCGTTTGCCATGTCATAATCTGTCCTACCAGTCCGGCCGTTCCCATACCTGAACCTGTTGCATTGCTTGTCATATGTAATACCATCGTTCCAACCGGACCCAGTATCGCACTGGATAAAATTGCTGGGAGCCAGATAATCGGCTTTCTTACAATATTGGGCACCTGAAGCATAGATGTTCCGATTCCCTGTGCTAAAAGGCCTCCTACTTTATTTTCCCGATAACTTGCCACTGCAAACCCTACCATGTTGCAACAACACCCTACTGTAGCTGCTCCTGCAGCAAGACCGGAAAGATTCAGAATAATACCAAGTGCAGCAGAACTGATCGGAAGTGTAAGAATCATTCCCATAAGCACTGAAACAACAATTCCCATAAGGAATGGCTGCTGTTCTGTTCCCCAATTAATAATAGAACCAAGCCATGCCATAAATCCTGAGATCGGAGGTCCCAGCACCAGACCAACAAAAGAACCTGTTCCAATGGCAACAAGCGGTGTTACCAGAATATCCACTTTTGTCTTACCTGATACCAGATGTCCAAAGAAAATTCCCACATATGCTGCAATAAAAGCCCCCAGCGGTTCCCCCGGTCCGGCATACACCATAGCTCCCTCAACCAGTACTGTACCAGCAAGAAGCTTACTTGCAAATGCACCAATCATACCTGCTGTTGCCGCAGAAACTACAACCAGCGGGCTTTCCTTAAATCTGTAAGCAACCGCAGCACCGATTCCTGCTCCCGTAAGTGATGCAGCAACCTTTCCAATCACAAAAATCATATCTCCAATATTTCCACCGATAAGAGATCCTATCTGCTGAATGATTGTTCCAATAATTAATGTTGCAAACAGACCTTGTGCCATAGCACTCAGTCCCTCAATAAAAATCCTGTCCAATGTCTTTTTAAATCTTTCCATTGTTAACTCCTCATACCTTTTCCTGTTTTGTCAAGTGTCTTGTCATCTGCAAAATTTTATCATATTACAGTTCTCAAATCAAGCTTTATCTGGACACCTCATATAAATTAGGATATACTATATCTGCAATTTTACTGAAAGCGAGGTACAAAGATGTTTCGTTTGTGGGGAAAAGAATTTAAAGACAACCATATGTTAAGAGACACTGTTATCTGCGATGATTCTGATGATACAAGAACGCACAAGATTTTTCATGCACTGGATGAAATCTGTTATGAGTTCGACTTAAGCAAACCAATCTGGCTCGACTCCACGATTGACGAGTTTAAACGGCATGCGAAGGCAAGGTTCTACCAGGACAACTTTGTGGACTCTATTGATTTTGATTATCTGGAAATACATGTGATTGAGGAGTGATAATATTTATTCTATCCGTTACGTATGGCCTCAAGCGGGCTTAATTTCATGGCGCGCTTTGCCGGGAAGTATCCGGCTAGAATTCCCACTAACATAGCAAAACCAATCGATGCCAGAATCAGCCATACAGGTATGTAAGAAATATTAGCCCCGTCAAGCATCTGCGCTTTTCCTGCAAGAAGATTCATAATTGCCGACATGATAAGACTCAATATATTTCCCACAATTCCTCCGAAAAATCCTATAAATGCGGCTTCCATAAGAAACATCTGACGTATATTGGAAAGACTGCATCCTAAAACCTTCATAACACCAATCTCTTTCGTTCTTTCGTAAATCGACATCATCATTGTATTAGCAATTCCGATTGCTGCTACAAACAATGACACTGCGCCAATTCCTCCAAGCACTGCCTGGATGATTGCCATCTGTTTCTTCATACTGTCCATATACTCTGCATTTGTTTCAACATTATATCCCAGCTCTTTCAGCTGATTGGACACTGTTGCCACATTGTCGACATCATCCACCTTAAGTTGTGCATAAGAATAACAGAAATTTTTCATTGGCTTCCCATTTTTCGTCTGTGGCTGTCCAGGAATAACCCTCCCGGAAAATTCTTTTTTCAGTACTTTTTTTAACGTTTCAAGATCACAAAACACCGAATAACTGTTTGCATTATAATCCTCTGCTCCACCTGCCACAAGACCACAGGCCCGAACTACATGCTTCTGTACCGGTTTTGCTGCACTCGAAGCTCCTTCTTCATCCTGCATCCCCATATCCATAGAAGCTACCTCGCTGCTGGAATAATAGGCATCCTGATCAAGAATCAAAAACAAGGAATCCTTTTCCAGATCAATATCCGGAAGTTCTCCGGTATCCCAATAGCCTTCTCCACTTCCTTTTTCATAGAAATTCATAAGTACCTGATTGCCATATACAAGTTCAAGCTGTCCACTATTCTCTTCGGGGAGTCGTCCTTTGGACAACGTAATATTTCTTTCCTTGAGCGCTTCCGGAGTCATAGCAAGAACATCTGCATATCCTTCATAAGAGCCTTTTAAAAGTAAGCCTGACATGTTATACACTGGATCCACAGTAAGAACATGATCTAACTTTTTCAAATCTTCAATGCAGGCATCATCTACATATTTTTCTGATTCTTCCTGAGATTCCCCATCATAATACATCATGCTTTCTCCGCTTTGGGCTCCATATACTTTTACTGTCGTAAGACCGCCATACTGCTCAATTTCCTGATACATTGCCTGCTGCATTCCAAGTCCAAGTGAAATCATCACAACAATAGAAGCCGTACCAATAACTACTCCAAGCACAGTAAGGAAAGTACGTAATTTTCTTCTGCGCAGATTACTGACGCTCATCCTCAGAAGATCCATCCAGTTCATATAAAAGCTCCTCCTCTTCATCCATACTTCTCTTTTTCTTGCGCTTCTTCATAATAATAACTGCAGCTGTGATTCCCAAAATTACGATGACAACTATGACCGGAATGATTGGGAATCCACCCTTTTGTTCTTCCTCGACTGCCATGCCCATATCCATAGCTTCGTCTACGACCTCTGTAACTTCCAGCATAAATTCTTTCTCTTCCGTAGAAACTTCACCTTCTTCATTTTCATAGCTCATTGTCATTGTCACAGGCACCGGTCCTTCTGTTGCCTGTATTCCTTTTAACATTGCATCGATGGATGCTGTCGCACCAGACTCAACATTCCCTACAAATATCTCTTCTTTCTCAATACCTTCTCCTTCAAACACCGCTTTTACATTATAAAGCTTGATCCTTCCTAGATTATAAAGATTGCACATAACATTTGCTTCATCATCTATGGCGATACTCTCCGGATTAATCTCAAAATCGCTGAACTCAAATCTGGCATCCTGCTTTACAGGAATAGAGATACTTGATGTCGTCTCTACTGCATTACTATTCGCATCCTCATATTTCATACTGAGTTCTACGCTATAAGGCTTTTGCAAAAGATCCGATTTCGCATTTAATTTTATGGAAATATCAGCGGTCCCACCTGCCTTCATTCCTTCCAGATAGATAGAACTTGAACCAGATGACGGAAGGAATGCCGGAGCAGTTGTCTGCTCATCCATTCCTTCTTCCGGCGCATTAAGATCAAACAACATATTTTTTACTCTAGTTTTCTTTGATGTATTTCTCAAATGAATCGTAAGAGTAAAATCACTTCCTGCTTTTACTTTTTGGGGATCAGTGCTGAATCCTGTCACAATTACGCGTGGAACGGAACCATCCGAACTCTCTCCTCCATCGCCATCTGAATACACAGCCGAGTCATTGGAAAATCCGCCTGCACTTGCACCAGCTGTTGATTTTGCTGGCTTTTCCGCATTCTTCTTATTATTCTTATCCGCATCCTGTTTTTTGTTTTCAACTGGTTTAGCTGTTGTGTTTACATAAAAAGAATTACTTCCGGAAATATCATGATCTGCAGTATACTCAAAATGTATTGTATATCTTGCTGTAGGAATATCATCACGTTCTGTAAAATTAAACTTAACCTGTGCGGTCTCTCCTGCTTCCAGTTTATCAATCTTAACAGCATAATTCTGATAGTCTGTCTTAAAAGGCCATTTCTGATTATCATCTTTCTGTAGTACAGGTCCAATCAGAAAATTTTGAACTTCTTCTTTTCCGTTATTTTTTATATTTAAAAGAAAATCCTGTGCTTTTCTGTACTCATATGTCGGGACTTTATTATCCGGCACACAAATTTCTATCTGTGCATCAGATACATCGGAGGCCTTTACAACTCCATTTCCTTTGGTAATGTTTCCGGAACCTGCTATGAGTACTGCTGCCAGCACTGCTACGATACCTTTTACAATTTTCTTTCGTTTAGTCATGATCTTTTTCCTCCCTCACTTTATCATTTTTCTCAATTTTTATTATCTTTCCGTCACTGATATGAAACACTCTGTCCGCATAAGAAGCTAAATGATTATCATGTGTAACCATGACTAAAGTTCTTTTCTGTTCTTTCACTACTTTCTGCATCAATTCCATAACTTCTTTAGACGTATGCGAATCAAGATTTCCTGTCGGTTCATCAGCAAATATAATCTTTGGTTCAACAACTAACGCTCTGGCAACTCCTACTCTTTGCTGCTGTCCTCCGGACATCTGATTTGGCATATGATTTTTATGTTTTTTAAGATTTACAAGTTCAAGCATTTGATCAGCCTTTTTTAAACGCACACTTTTGGGCTCTCCTCTGAAAGACAGCGGAAGTGCCACATTCTCCAACGCATTTAATGTTCCAAGCAAATGGAATGACTGAAAAATAAATCCCACATGATTTCTCCTGAACTTTACCAGTTCATCTTCACTTAATTTTTCTATATGCTGTCCACCGATCACCACAGTTCCTTTTGTAGGCTTTTCCAAACCCGCAAGCATATTTAAAAGAGTTGATTTCCCTGAACCTGAAGTACCGACAATTGCACAGAATTCACCCTCATAAATGTCAAAATCCACACCATCAAGTGCCCTTACCACTTCATCTCCGACCCTGTAAAGTTTATACAGATTTCTAACTCGAATCACTTGCTCCATCGTACGCACATTTACCCTTTCCTAATTTTATGATGTTTTAAGCGTAGCATACAAATTGGAATACTTTTGATAAAAAACCGAAAGGTTTTCTTAAGATTGCGTCATTGATTACTTTATGCTAAGATAATCAGGAATAATAACAAGTTAAGGAGAATATTTCATGATCTACACACCTGGTTTGTCTATTAATTTTTTAAAGAAAGAAAACTACAGCGGTTCTCATGCCGGTATGCGTTTTTATTTGATTAAAGCAGATGATATAATCAGAACATGCGTCTACCCAGAGCCCTGGTGTTTTGAAAAAACCCCAGACGAAGATAAAACATGGGAAGAATTTCCTTTTTCTGCAGAAGGGCTAGAGCAGGCGCTCACATGGATAAATGATTGCTACGAAAAAGATATCGATAAATGGCGTAACAGACAATAAATTTTTGCACCACAAAAACAGGCAGCTTAAAATCAAGCTGCCTGTTTTTTATATTTCAAATCTGTGATTATGCTTCTCCTTCGAGAACTTCCTCTGCAATATTTCTTGCATGGTCTGAAATACGCTCAAGTCCTACTAAAGCATCTAAAAAGACAATTCCCGCTTCTGTGTTACATTGGTTATTCGCAAGACGATCGATATGTTTTGTACGCAGTCTGATTTCCATATCATCAATGATTGTCTCTTTTTCGATTACTTTCAGGGCCTTTTCATGGCTCTTTTCCTTCAGTGCTTCCAGTGCATATCTGTAACTGTCGATTGTTTCCGCCATAATCTCACTCATATGGTTCTTCGCTACCTCTGAAAATGTAACTTTTTTCTCTGCCAGTGTTTCCGCATATTCGGAAATATTTTCACAGTAATCACTGATACGCTCAACATCTGATAAAATCTGCAGCATATGAGATACACTCTTATGCTCTCTCTCACTGATCTGCATACCACTCAGTCTGATTGCATAATCTGTAATTCCTGCACACATCTTGTCCACAATATCTTCATCTTCTTTTAATGTGTCTATATCCTCCTGCGACTGTGTAAACAATACATTTCTTGCAGCTTCCATAGAACAGAGCACAAGTTCACTCATACGAATGGTCTCATTCCAGGTAGACTGCAACGCGATACCAGGTGTCTGAAGTACACGTTCGTCCAGATAAAGCTTTCCTTTCTCCTGTTCTTCCTCATCCACATTACCAATCTTCTTGGCAAGTTTTACAATCAAACCAGATGCCGGGAAGAGAAGAACCGTTGTTCCGATATTAAACACGGTATGAACCAAACTGATCTGTGTCTGTGTGATAGTTCCAAGTCCGGCTGCCGGGTTCAGAACTGTAAAATATACAATCGCCAGTACACAGAATAATATTGTACCTATAATATTGAACAGAAGATGCATAAGCGCAGCTGTTTTCGCATTTTTCTTTGCACCAAGACTGGATAAAATTGCCGTCACACAAGTACCAATGTTCTGACCCATAATAATATAGATTGCAGCGCTGAACGGTACAAGCCCAGCTGCCGCAAGACTCTGTAAGATACCAACCGATGCAGAAGAACTCTGAATAATTGCTGTCACAAGTGCACCTGTCAAAATTCCAAGGAACGGATTCTTGCCAATTACGACAAATAAATTAACAAACGCATCCATCTCCTTCAGTGGTGCAACTGATGACGACATTGTAGAAATACCGATAAACAAAAGTCCAAATCCTATGATAATACTTGAAATGTCTTTCGTTGTACGACGTTTTCCGGTCATCATCACAATAACACCGGCAATAACTGCAATCGGCGCAAGACTGTCCGGACTTAAAAATTCCGCCCATTCCACTGAAGATACAAGCCATCCGGTCACGGTCGTACCGATATTGGCACCCATAATGATTCCCATGGCCTGTGTCAGGTTCATAAGACCTGCGTTAACAAAACCGACCACCATTACTGTTGTTGCCGATGAACTCTGAATCACTGCTGTAATTGCAGCTCCCAGACATACACCCATCAATTTATTTTTCGTCAAAACTTCCAGCAGAGATTTCATTTTATTTCCTGCTGCATTTTCAAGACCTTGCGCCATAATCTGCATACCATAAATGAACATTCCAAGTCCACCTGCAAATGGTACGATGATATTTAGGTAATCCATTGTTTTCCTCCTATTTGTTTCCAAATTCTTAAAAATTCTTTAACAATATTTACAATATCATGTAATGCACCGGAAAACAATGATAAAAAATTATTTTTTCATTTTCGGTTCAAAAATCAAGGATGCCAGATAAGCATAGATTAATGCTGCTGATATTCCCACTGCACTAGCCTTAAATCCACCAATAAAAGTTCCAATGAATCCTTCCTTGTCAACTGCCTCTTTTACACCTTTCCACAATAAGTTTCCAAAGCCCGTCAAAGGCACGCTGGCACCGGCTCCCGCAAACTCCTGCAATGGCTGATAAATATGAAGTGCTCCGAGGATTGCACCGAGACAGACCAGAAGCACCATAATTCTTCCGGGCATTAACTTTGTGCGGTCCATAAGAATCTGCACCAATGCACAAATAAGTCCTCCAACTGCAAATGCTTTGATATAATCCATGATTTTTCCTCCTTAACAATGCTCCAGTACGATTGCATGCGCAATTCCCGGTACACTGGCTCCCTCATTAAAGCTGACTGTCGACATCAGTGCTCCGGTGGGAACAAATAAAATACGCTTCCATTCTCCCCGTTCAAGCTTTGGTAATATATATGCGGATAACACGGATGCCGCGCACCCGCACCCACTTCCTCCGGCATGAGTATCCTGTTTGTTCTGGTCAAAAATAAGCATTCCACAGTCAATATGATTCTGTTTTATATCAATTTCCTTTCCGCGCATCAGATCAAATAAAATACTCTGTCCTACATATCCAAGATCCCCTGTCACAATTCTGCTGTAATCTTCAGGTGTACGGTCAAAATCCTTCATATGCCGGACAATCGTATCACATGCAGCCGGGGCCATGCATGCTCCCATATTCTGAGAATCTTTCAATCCATAATCTACGATTTTTCCAATCGTGACCCCAGAGATTCTCACATGGCTTCTCTTTTTTCCAACCAAAAAGGCTCCACTTGCCGTTACTGTCCACTGAGCTGATAACGGCCTCTGATTAGCATAACTTAAAGGAAAGCGGAATTCTTTTTCCGCACTTCCAAAATGGCTCGAAGTCACGGCCAGCATATAATCTCCATATCCTGCAGCCACACTCATCGCTGCAAGTGCAAGTGCCTCTCCCGAAGTTGAACAGGCTCCAAACAAACCAAACATAGGGATTTCAAGATCCGCTGTCCCTAAAGATGTGGCAATTCCCTGCCGAAGCAGATCTCCCCCAAACAGAAATCTCACATTCTCTTTCTCAATATGAGCTTTTCCCAATGCAAGGATACACGCTTCTTTCTGCATGGTGCTTTCTGCTGCTTCCCATGTGTCCTCACCGAATAAATTCTCCTTCTCAATGACATCAAACATTTTCCCCAGTGGTCCTTCTCCTTCTTTTTTCCCTGCCACAGACGCACTGGTTACAATATAAGGGGACTGTTCAAATGCAATGCTCTGCAATCCCTGTATCATATTTTCCACCCGCCTTTTCTTCCTTTTATCTATTTTTGTTCTTTCCTACACCACTCCCGCAATTGTAAGCAACCAATACCCAATACCAAGTATCCAGCTTGTAAACGTCCCATACAAAATCACCGGCCCTGCAATCGTAAAAATCTTACATCCGATTCCCATGACCTGACCTTCTTTTTTATATTCAATAGCTGGTGCTGCCACAGAATTTGCAAATCCGGTAATCGGCACAAGCGCTCCTGCGCCTCCCCATTTTGCAATACTCGGATAAATATTGATTCCTGTCAAAAATACACTGATAAAAATGAGAATCATAGAAGTCCATCCTCCGCTGATATCTTTATCAAGCCCTAATTTTTCACAATAGTTTAAAATGAACTGTCCTACCACGCAGATCAGTCCTCCCGTGATAAATGCCTTAAACATATTTCCCGGCAAACTATGGACAGGTGTTTTCTGTTTGACATAATTCTCGTATGCTTCTTGTTGTCTTTTTTTATCCATTTTCATCCTCCTTTTTACACTTCACCATCTTTTTACAAAAAACAACAGCGCTCCTGCCCCTTTCCCAATTGCCACTGCTGCAATGAGATACGGAACATATCTGAGAAGTTTTACCCTTCTTATGAATATTGGAAATACATTCAGTATCTCTGCCAATGCCATTGCCCAGCATCCCACAAAGATTCCTCCAAACAGCCCAAACACCGGTGCAATCCACGCTCCATGAGGAATACTGATCTGATAAACATAAAAGATATTTCCCAATATACCTCCAAGTGCAATACTGTCTTCATACAGAAGGATGTGTTCCCCCGTATGTGTGCGATCAGCAAAATCAGATACCACTCCAAGTCCGATGATGAAGGAAAACAGCCCCGCTGCTACTACCATCCCGGCACTAAGTCCGATAATTGCAAGAAGTATGTTTTTTGCCCACATCTATCTCTTTCTCCTCTCTAGAAAAATTCTCAATCATTGTTGTCTGCAGATCATTTTCATACAAACGCATTTCCACTTCCATCGGGGTTGGATCAACGGTAAATTTTTTCTTCCCAAAATGATTGAAAAATGTAAGGATGCCTATGATCAAACCAATACTATAGGTAAATTCCAGTATCGTAAATCCATTATTTTTCGTTCCGGTTACCAGTTCATATATCTGTGAAAACATTTTTGTCACACTCACATCATTATTAAATGCCATAATGGAAAATGCTGCTCCAAGAAAACTGATGATAACAACCAGCACAGTCTTCGCTATATGAAACAGACCTCCTTTTGTTTTCTGATTTTCATATGTGACAATAAAATCCTGTTCACCTACATTCTGCACGTCAATATTGGGATATTCCCGGTGAATCAATTCAATCACCTTCAGTACTGAAATTGCTGTGCGGCTCTGTCTCTTCTTATCCGCTGGATGTAAATGTACAAGCTTAAGCGTCCGAAGTTTCGGTACAACTGAAGGGTTTACACATTCCATCTGTAACACATCGCCCAACGTAACTTCCTCCTTCGTCACCTCAACATTACGATCTGCTTTAATATACACGGTATCGCCTTTTCCTGCCATTTGCTACACCCTGCTTTCTGTCTGGGCAATAACCAGTGTTCCTTCGCTAACATTATTCTTTCTGCTCTTTTCTCCAAAATAATATATGCAGCCTACGATAACGGCCAGTAATACAATAAAAATCAGGCACATCCGTAATTTCTTTCTCGCCTCATCCATACTGCCACCTTCCTTTACAAGTTTTTATTAGTATGGATGAAATGTGTGAGAAATATGCATGTCTGTTATATTCGCTCTCTTAATCTTTTTAATATTTTTTTCTCAAGTCTTGACACCTGAACCTGTGAGATTCCCATTTCTTCTCCCACCTGAGACTGTGTACGGTCAGCAAAATACCTAAGATAAATAAGACGTCTTTCTTCTTTATCAAGGGATGTAAGAAGATCCTTTAAAAACATCCGGTTTAAAAGCTTGTCCTCTTCTCTTTCCTTTTCCGGAAGCTTATCCATCAAATGTATTTCCTGCCCATCATTCTGATAGATGGGTTTCTGTAAAGATTCAATATCTCCGCTGGCTTCAAGTGCCATTGTAAGTTCCTCAACGGAAACATGAAGCTCCTGCGCTATTTCTTCCACTGTCGGTTCCCTTCCCTTTGCCTCCTGCAGTTTTTCCTGGCATAAGTATACCTTATAAGCAAGTTCTTTCAGGGATCTGCTCACCTTAATCATTCCATCATCCCGTAAAAACCGTTTGATTTCACCGGCTATCATCGGCACTGCATAGGTTGAAAACTTCACTTCGAAATCCAGATCAAATTTATCAATTGCTTTCAAAAGACCGATATTTCCTATCTGAAATAAATCTTCCGCTTCCACGCCACGATTATAAAACCTTTTTACAATGCACCATACCAGTCCGGCATTTTCTTTCACTAACTGTGTTCTCGCTTCTTCATCCCCTTCGTGAGATTTCTGTATTAAAGCGATTGTTCGGTCCATAGTTTCCGTCCTTTACCGATTGTTTTTTCCATTTTAACAGTAGTCCCTTTCCCAGGCTTTGAAATCACTTCCAGTTTATCCATAAATGCTTCCATAAAAGAAAATCCCATTCCCGAACGTTCAAGCTCGGGTCTGGTAGTAAAAAGTGGTTCCATTGCCTGACTGATATCCTCGATTCCTTTTCCCTCGTCACGAATTTCCAGGTACAGAGTATTTTCTTTCGTACGGCATTTGATATAAATATTATGTACTTCGTTATCGTAACCATGAATAATCGCATTAGTCACCGCTTCTGAAACCGCAGTTTTCACATCGGAGACTTCCTCCACTGTCGGATTTAAAGATGTCATAAAAGAAGCGACCGTCACTCTTGCAAATGACTCATTTGAAGAACGGCTGTCAAAAATTACCTGCATTTCATTCGTGTTTCCCATCTATTTTTCCTCCTCATATATCTGCATGATTTTTGTCACTCCGGACATGGTCAATATCTTTTTCATTCTTTCACTTGTATGCACAGCACACACCTCTCCTCCTAACATAAAAATCTTTTTATATCTTCCCATAATAACCCCGATACCGGAACTATCCATAAAATCTGTATCCGAAAAGTCAAAAATCACATACCGGATATGGTTTTTCTCTATCAGATGATCCGACTCCTTCCTGAGTTCTTCTGCATTGTGATGATCAATCTCATGCGGAAGAAAGATTGTCAAACAATTTTCCTGTACTTGATATCTCATATACTCCCTCCTGTTTTTTAAGAATATAAAAAGGATATGCTGTCTTTTGCATATCCTCTTCATTCGTATCTAATCTATCAGATGATCCAATTTAATTATTCAGTTTTTCAAGTGCTTTCTGTGCAGTGCCTGATGCTTCTTTTCCTTCCATCTCTTCTGTTATTTTTTCATACTGAGCTTTGGCTTTATCTTTGTCTCCTTTTTTCTCATATGCCTGTGCCATCATAAGCCATGCATTTCCATCTTCATACGTTTTATCCATCGCATAAATCTGTTCCAGACTCTCTAATGCTGTGTCATAATCTTCAGATTCAAATGAACTCTTTGCGGAAGTATAAAGTTTTTCACACATACGAGGATACAGGCTGTCTGCAACCTCATCATACATCTCTTTTCCTACCTGACCAAGCGAATCCGGATCAATCTTCAGCATCTCCTCTAACATACCTTTATCGCTCATATCTTCTGCTTTAAAATGTTTTGAAACATTCATAACAGCTTCGTAGCTTTCCTGCGTTGATTCTGCTGTCGCCTTGGCATTCTCATCTTCCTCACTGTTCGCCCGGTATTCCTCAAGTTCTGTCTTAAGCGCACTGATTTGTGATTCCTGTGTTGCAATCTTATCACTAAAAGCTACCGTCTGCTCATTGAGCTTCTTTTGTCTTGTAGACGACACTGCCGGCATAACGAGAAACCACATTACAGCCACACCAACCAGCACACCTATTGCTATATTTATAATTGTGTGAAGTGCTGAATTTTCCTTATAATTGGAAGAGAGTGGCTGAATGATTGTCTCATTTCCTATATTATAAGTAACCGTCTGCTGTTCAGACTCTTTTTCGCCTCTGTCTCTGGCCTTTGCAGGTCTGTTTTTACGAATCTGCGTAATCTCATGCATATACCGCAAAGTAATTTCATCTGTGGTATCCAGCTTATGAACCGTCCGAAGCTCTTTTCTCGCCAGAGAATACTGTTCCGTCTGGATATATAAAAGAGCAAGAAGCTGATGTGCTTTTACATAAGACGGATGGGATTCAACAACTTTCTTAAGCTGAATAATCGCCAGATCTTCTCCACCTTTTTTTGCGAACTCCAGACTCTGATTAAATTTCTTTACTGCCTCATTTACTGCTTCAAGCTCCCCCGGAACTTCCTGAATCTTACTAATATAATAATTCGCAATATTATCATGGGACTGAAAATTTTTGCTGAGAATCCACTCTACTAACGCTTCAACAACATCTCCGCGCCCGTAATATACAAGTCCCAGAAGATTCCTTGCTGCAATATTTGCCCTGTTATATTGTAAACTACGCCGAAGTGATGCGATTGCACCGGACAGATCCCGGATGTTCGCTTTCTTCAGCCCATCATTGTACCAGTAATTGGACTGATACATCAATTTTGTCGTATATTCCATTGACTGTATAACCTCTTTACTCCCCGTTATTTGGTCTGTTCAATCATCTCCCGCAGAATATCTGTCATGTCAGTCAGATCTTCCTGATAAACTGCCCCTTCAATATCTTCTACTTCCAGGCTCGGCTGAAATTTTTTCAATTCTTCTTCAAAATCCAACATCTATACCGCCTCCTGCCAAATATTTCTTCACCATGCCTACCAGATAGAGTGAACCGAGACAATAAATCTCCCCGTTTTCCCTAACCTCATAAGCTTTTCGAATCGCCTCATTAATTCTGCCTTTTACATATACCGGCTTTTTTGTATATTTTTCGAACAATACTGCCAGTTCATCTACCGGAACTCTTCGTCTGTCCTCAATCTCTGTCACAATATAAGCCTTTGCCTCTACTTCTCTGCAGAGGAATTCTATCATCTGTTCATATTTCTTATCTGACACCGCCGAAAAGATGATCACAGGAAGCTCTTCCTCCCTCATATCCGGATAAATTGCATGGATGCTTTTTGAAAACTCAGAAAGCGCTCCCGGATTGTGTGCCCCGTCAGCCGTAAAATGCGGTGCCACAAGTTCCATGCGTCCTTCCCAATTCATACATGCAACTGCCGAAATCCACTTTTCTTTGTGTATCTTCTCCTGAACCAGCGCATACTCCATCGCCTGAATTGCAATTTCTGCGTTCATCACCTGATAGATACCACAGCCTGGGACATGCCACATAATATCTTTATCATACGCATTCTTTCTCAAAAATGCAATATGGTTCCTGCTGACTTCCTGAATTTCAAACGCATGATTCGAGATTTCTCTACATGGAGCCTTTTTTTCCTCCGCAATCTGACGAATCACTTTTGCGGCATCCTGATTACTTCCATCGAAGAAGACCGGGACACCTTCTTTTATGATCCCTGCCTTCTCAAATGCGATCTTTTCAATCGTATCTCCAAGAATATCCGTATGATCAAGGCTAATGGACGTGATCACTGTAAGAAACGGCTTCTCCGGCGCATTGGTCGCATCCAACCTTCCTCCAAGTCCTGTCTCTAAAATGATATACTCTGTATCAGCTTTTTCAAACACAGACATCCCCATTCCGAATAAAAATTCAAAATAAGAAGGATGAGAAAGACCGTCTTCTTCCATCTTATTTACCGCATCCAATGTTTTTAAAAATGCCTGATAAAATTTTTCATCACTGACAGGTTCTCTGTCAATCTGGATTCTTTCATTGATCTTCACCAGATGAGGCGAAGTGAAAAATCCTGTCTTTTTCCCTTCTGCCTCTAAAATCGCCTGCATATATGCACAGACAGAGCCTTTTCCATTTGTCCCGGCAACATGAATGATCTTACTTTTTTCTGCCGGATTTCCCAGATAATCAAGGAACTTTCTTGTATGTTCCAATGTATGCTTTTTCGTAAATCGCGGAAGATCTTCAATATATTCAACGGCGTCTTCATAACACTCTGGTATTTTGTCTAACATAATAATACTGCTCCAGTTATTTTTCTTCTATCTCTGTCTGTTCCTGCCAGGATCTCTCTTTATCCGTTGCGGTTCCTTCCTGAACAATAAGTTCACCCTCCTGGTACACGTACTTATCCGACATACGGAATACGGTATTGCTGGAACCCATCTGAACAATCATGATCTCATCGCCATCATTGAGTTTCATTTCCGGCAGATCAATCCTTGTATTATTAAGAAACGTACTTTTCTGTTTTGTACCATTCACAAATACTTTACTGGATTTTGTAAAATTCTCGCCATACAGACTACATCCCTCATCCAGATGGTCAACCACATCTGTCAAAGAGACATCCCTGATTCCCATCACCATATGTGGTTCCTCTACTGGCATTTTCTCTCCACCATAGACATACTGTTTTCCATACAGGATGTCATATTGTAAAAGTTCCAGATCCTCCAGATAATTTTTCGTCTGTCTGCGTTCCTGATGATAATTAAATACTGTTCCGGAATGAATATCCAGACGGTCAAACACATCTGACATAATCTGATATGCCGGAATATTTCTATCCTCTTTTTTCAGTCCAATGTTATCCCAGATAACATAATTGGTATTGTACAGATACCGGCTCTTTAAATCCTCTGCCTTAAGTCCCATTGTAGGGAGATGATCTCCGTAGAAGACAACAACAGTAGGCTCATTCCTCTCTTCTACAGCTTTAATAAGATTTCCGGCAAACTGATCCATCTCATATACCTGATTTACATAATATTCCCATTTGTTTTTTGTAGCCTCGTCCTCAATACCTTCCACAGTAATTTCAGAATCGTCAATCACTTTTTCTTCCGGATAATCCCCATGTCCCTGAAGACTGACACAGAATACAAAATCCTGCTGTTTTGTGCTGTCCATGGATTCCATAATGTGCTGGACTAAAATATCATCTTTTGCCCATCCGTTTTCCGTGAACTGCAAGATATTCATAAATTCCTTACTTGTATAGGAATCAAATCCTATATTGTCAAACACCTTTGCACGACTGTAAAAATTACCGCCATTGTTATGAAGAGCATGGGTACCATATCCCAGTGCACTTAACGCAGAAGCGGCACTTTCACACTGCTGCTCTTTTAAAACAGTTTTATACGGATACTCTCCCGGCCCAAAATATCTCAGATTCATTCCGGTTAATACCTCAAATTCCGTATTTGCCGTTCCTGCGCCGACGGAAGGTACTTTAAAGTACCCGGAAGAGTAGTTTTTATACATTTCACGAAGATTAGGGCTCGCATCTTTGGATGTTGTGAAAAATTCTGCTTCTTCTACATCAAAATAAGATTCTAATTGTACGAAAATAATATTTGGTCTTTCATTCTCTTTCAGTCCGGTTTCATTTTTTGTAATCTCACCGTCATTACTGATTTCTGCAATTGTTTCTTCGTTGTAATCATTCGGCTCATTAATTCCCGTATTGAATACACTTGCCATAAAACAGTACGGAAGACCATAATCTTCATAGGCAAATGCAATATTTCCAAAATAGGTGGAGATTACTCTTTTATCAATTGCTAAATTTGTAAATCCTCCATATAAAACTGCACATATAATGATACCGATTATCGCCCATATGCGATGAATCTTTCCTTCGTACTGACCTCCACGACGCCACATAGAAATGATCCAGATAACAACTGCAACAATTCCTACGCTAAGCATAATCAGCTCAAATCCATTGAAATAGTTGTTAATCAAAGATACTGCATCTTTTGCAACTTTTAAATCCTGGGCATTGAATGGGGTGACACGTTTTAAAAGCATATACCCATTCGCTACTCCAAGTACCATCCAGAGCACACTGATGATAATACGTACAAAGACTCTTCTTTTAAACAGATACACCACAGAAAATGTCATGAAGATCATGAACGCATTATATAAAAACACAAGCGGTGTCTCTGTCATATAACTCCATGCCTCAAACACAGAATGTCTGGATATCGCCTCTATGGCAAAATTAATCAGACACGCCAGAAGAGCATGAAATACCAGCGAGAACCGGTTCATGAATCTATAAACCGGTTTCATCTTTTTTGAAAACTCGCTGTTACGTCTTTCTTCAATAATTCTGGCACGCCGAATACGTCTCTCTTTCCAGTACTCCTTTATATCTTCTTTTTTCAGATTTTTAAGTTTCAAAACTGCCCCTTTGATATCAGGCTTTCTCAAATGAATTTTTTTCATAATGTCCCCTTATTATGACTGCTTCGCTTTTAATCCCTCAAGTCTTTCCTGAACCTGAGCCATCATCTGTTTATATGTCTCAAGCTTTTCACGTTCTTCATTAACCTTAGCTTCCGGTGCCTTACTTACAAATTTTTCGTTATTTAACATACCGGTTGCACGGGCAATCTCTTTTGTAAGACGTGCTTCTTCTTTTGTAAGACGCTCAATTTCCTGTTCAAAATCAATAAGTTCTTCCAATGGTACATAAACAGTCGCATCCGGTACAACAATAGAAACTGCATCATCTGCAATACCGCTTCTATCTGCCTGAATGATAAAATCACTGGCTGCTGCCATAAGAACTGCTGAATTTTTCAAGCACTCCATACCTTCGCACAATTTCTTCTCTTCACATACAACATGAATGGTCGCTTTTCTGGAATTCGGAACATTCATCTCTGCGCGCACATTACGTACTCCACGGATGATCTCTTTAAAATGTTCCACAACTTCTTCTGCATCTTTGTCACACCATGAGTCATCATATACCGGCCATGCAGACATCATCAGAGACTCCTCTTCCGGCACAAGTTTACTGTAAATTTCTTCTGACACAAACGGCATATATGGATGAAGAAGTTTTAATGCTTTTTTCAATACTTCTTTTAATGTCCAGAGAACTGCATTTGCTGCTGTTGGATTTTCTTCGGCATGATAAATGCGATATTTTGCAAGCTCAATATACCAGTCGCAGAACTCATCCCAGATAAAGTCATAAACTTTGGAAAGTGCAATACCAAGTTCAAACTTATCCATATTTTCTGTTACTTCTTTTACAACCTCATTGCATCTGGACATGATCCATCTGTCACTGGAATCAAAATGTGCTGCCTCAGGCTCAGTAATCTCTTTTCCTTCCATATTCATAAGGATGAATCTGGATGCATTCCAAACTTTGTTGGCAAAATTACGGCTGGCCTCTACTCTCTCATTGTAGAAACGCATATCGTTACCCGGTGCATTTCCAGTAATCAAGGTCATACGAAGAGCATCTGCACCGTACTGATCAATGATCTCCAACGGATCAATACCGTTTCCGAGAGATTTACTCATCTTACGTCCGAGAGAATCTCTCACAAGACCGTGAATAAATACTGTGTGGAACGGAGATTTTCCTGTGTGCGCATATCCGGAAAATACCATACGGATAACCCAGAAGAAAATAATGTCATATCCTGTTACAAGTACGTCTGTTGGATAGAAGTAATCCAGTTCTTCTGTATTCTCCGGCCATCCAAGAACAGAGAACGGCCACAGTGCTGAAGAAAACCATGTGTCCAGTGTATCCTCATCCTGTGTCATATGCTTGCATCCACATTTCGGACAAACTTCCGGTTTTTCTCTTGCTACGACCATCTCTCCACATTCATCACAGTAATATGCCGGAATTCTGTGTCCCCACCAGATCTGACGGGAAATACACCAGTCACGGATATTCTCCAGCCAGTGAAGGTAAATCTTATCAAATCTCTCCGGAACGAACTTAAGCTCTCCAGTCTTAATTGCATTGATTGCCGGTTTTGCAAGTTCTTCCATCTTAACGAACCACTGCTGTTTTACCATTGGCTCTACGGTTGTATGACATCTGTCATGAGTACCAACATTATGGCTGTGTGGTACAACTTTTACTAAAAGTCCCTGCTCTTCAAGATCAGCTACCATTGCCTTTCTTGCTTCATAACGATCCATGCCGGCATATTTTCCACCGTACTCTTCATTGATCGTCGCGTCATCGTTCATTACATTGATTTCCGGAAGATTATGACGCTTTCCAACTTCAAAGTCATTCGGGTCATGTGCCGGCGTAATCTTAACCGCACCTGTTCCGAATTCTTTATCTACATAATAATCTGCAACGATTGGGATCTCTCTGTCAGTAAGCGGAAGAAGACAAGTCTTTCCTACGATATCTTTGTATCTCTCATCATCCGGGTGAACCGCAATTGCAGTATCACCAAGCATTGTCTCCGGACGTGTTGTTGCAATCTCAAGATAATCATCCGTTCCAACGATCGGATATTTGATATGCCAGAAAAATCCATCCTGCTCCTCATGCTCTACCTCTGCATCAGAAAGAGAAGTTTTACATACCGGACACCAGTTAATGATTCTGGAGCCTTTATAAATATATCCTTCTTCATATAATTTGATAAATACTTCCTCTACTGCCTTGGAACATCCTTCATCCATTGTAAAACGCTGTCTGTCCCAGTCACAGGATGTACCAAGCTTTTTAAGCTGCTCTGTAATCGTTCCGCCATACTCTTCTTTCCACTGCCATGTTCTCTCGAGGAATTTCTCACGTCCCAGCTCTTTCTTATCAATTCCTTCATCTTTTAACTGATTTGTTACTTTAACTTCTGTAGAAATTGCTGCATGATCTGTTCCCGGAACCCACAGCGCATTGTATCCCTGCATTCTCTTATAACGGATCAAAATATCCTGCAGAGTATTGTCAAGCGCATGTCCCATATGAAGCTTACCGGTAATATTCGGTGGCGGCATCACAATGGTAAATGGCTTTCTGTCCCTGTCTACTTCAGCGTGAAAATACTTATTCTCACACCATTTTTCATAAAGTTTTGATTCAATCTCTTTCGGATTGTAGTTCTTTTCCAAATTCTGGCTCATAATTTCCTCCTTGCCTCTCATGTGTTACTCTCATTTCACATTTTCTTCACATTTAAGGGCATAAAAAATCGCCCTTTAATTAAAGGGCGACTGTAAACGCTAGTCGCGGTACCACCTTTTTACACACAGGAATCTAACTTTCAAATGTTCCTGTATCTCATCTTATTCTATAACGGGAACGACTCCGGGATAACCTACTGAATAAGTTCAGCTATCCAGCTCAGAAGCTACCTTCCGCACACTGTACACTTAAGCTCCTCTCAGCCTCTGGGATGCTCTCTCTGTCAGGACTTTTGATGCGTACTCCTCTTCGTCAATGCCTTTTGCTATTGATTATCATAGCCACGGGGTGGCGATTTGTCAAGAATTTTACATTGATTTCATAAACTCTTAAGGAATCCCTTAAGAGTTTATGAATACAGATTTTATTTACATTTCAACATATCTTTATAGAATGCATCCATCTCTTTCTTCGTTTTAAATGTAGCCACGTACATCTGATTTCCCATAGCTCCTGCAAGTACATCTGGGATGCGTTCCATCATCTTCATATTGTCACCATATTTTTCTATAATATCTTCATGACTCAGGACAAAGTTCTTACCGTCACGGCGTCCTGCATATGCACAATAGGCATGCTCACCTTCCGGTGTTGTAGATTTGTCAAAAGCAATCATATCTGCCCAGATTTTATACACATCTGTACTGTTGGCGAAATTCATCATATCCGGTGAAAATCCGCCACATGGACGCATATTTACTTCCAAAGCGACTACGTCACCTTTTTTACCCATGCCTTCCTGATCCTGTGTAAGGCGGAAGAACTCAAAGTGTACAAAGCGGCTCTTAACTCCAAAACTCTTAACCGCAGCACGTCCGGCTTTTCTTGTATCTTCCGGAAGATTTTTTACAATATAATAGATAGAATTATCTTCATTATTTACGATATCCATAATGGACATCGGTGTAACATTACCAGTCTCAAACATTGGTTCTCCCTTAGAATCAATGATTGCATCATAGGAATTAACCTCTGCGTGAATGAACTCTTCCATAATATAAAGTACAGATGGAATCTTTGTTTCAAAGAAATGATCCAGATCCTCCTCGCAGGAAATCTTATGTGTGTCAGATGCTCCCACACCATTATCCGGTTTTACAATCACCGGATAGCCTACTTCTTTGATAAACTCAAGGCATCCTTCCTTATCTTCTGCCAGATGATAACGGGCAGTTGGAATACCGGCTTTCTGGTAATATTCTTTCATTTTGGATTTGTATTTGATACGAGGCATATCTTCTGTATGGAAACCACTTGTGATATTAAAATCTGTTCTCAGCTTCGCATCTCTCTCCAACCAATACTCATTATTAGACTCCAGCCAGTCAATTCTTCCATGCTTGTAAGTCAGAAATGCAACCGCACGGTATACTTCGTCTTCATTTTCCAGACTGCTTACCTTAAAATACTCATTAAGGCTTCCTTTCAGCTCATTGCTGAGTTCATCATACGGCTGGTCACCAATACCGAGGACATTCATACCATTGTTTTTAAGCTGACGGCAGAATTTCCAATAATTTGTTGGGAAATTAGGGGAAATAAAAATAATATTCTTCATACTCTCTCATCCTTTTCTTTTGTGTTGCTTTTTGTTTTTTGGTTACTTCTTTTGTATATTTTCCCTGCGCTGTGCTACCCCTCTTTTGTTTGCAGGTACTGTCTACTGCTCAAGCAGATATGGTAAAAAGTAGACTACCTGCTTATACCACCAGTCCCAATCATGGGCACAATCATATCCCCAAAAATCTACCCATGTATGAATTCCTTTGCTGTCCAAAATAGACTTCATCTGCCATGTAGAATCAGGGATTTCCCAAGGTCCCTGGCCTACACAGATGACGGATCTCTGGCTGTTATATTTTTCAATATATGGATGATCAAGCGGCATATTTGCAAGATAATGCACCGGCGAATTATTATATACTAAATCATCCATATAATTGTCGAAGCCATATTCTGATGTGTAGATTCCACTCAGAGCAAGAAGTCTGTCAAACAGATCCGGTCTTCTGTAATAAAGGTTTGCTGCATGAGTTGCGCCAAGGCTGCATCCAAATACAAGCACTCCCGGATATCCTTCCCATCCGTTACGTTCATTTACCATATTACGCATAAACGGAACCATCTCATCGGTTATATACTGAATCCACTTTTCATAACGCCAGATTCTCCAACCCGGATCTCCGGATTTATTAGACCATGTCTCCGCATCAATGGTATCAATAGAGAAAACCATTACCTGTCCGGACTCAATCCACGGTCCCCACACATCTGTCATATGAAAATTTTCAAAATCAAAAAAGCGTCCATCCTGACAAGGGATGAAAAGAACCGGACGACCTGCATGTCCGTATACTTTGCACTCCATATCCTTCCCAAGAGCGGGACTAAAATCCTTAAAATACTGCACTTCCATAGCATACCTTCCATTCTTTTGTACTCTTAATTCCTTTTTCAGACTATTATATATTATATTTCATAAAGAAGTGTATCCATAAAAAACGGAATCTGCTTCTCCCAGCTTGCCTCGCTGTGATCACCGTTCGGAACAATACGGCTATTAAGAAGCACTCCTTTATTTAGCAAAAGTGAAGTTATCTTCGCATACTGACTGCGCATTCCCTTGTGAAAACTCATTTCTCTGGAACCATAATCCATATAAATAACTGTATTACGTCTGAGTTTTGTATTTTTAATCATCTCAGACAACTTCGGAACCGATACCCATAATGACGGAGATAACGCTGCTGCTCTGGAAAAAATATGATTATATTCAATCACAGCATACAGACTCATCAGTCCACCCATGGAACTTCCTGCAATAAATGTGTTCTTTCTGCCGCGAAGAGTTCTGAAATTCTTATCGATATAAGGCTTAAATGTATGTACCATCCAGTCCATCGTTGTCTTCCCATAACCCGGAATCTTTCCAAACTCACGACTTATGAAAGTAAATGGTGAATACTCACGAAGCCTTCCATTGTCAGGACTGTGATTACATTCCACCGCAGCTATAATAAGCTGAGTCTCAGTATAATCCATATATTCTTTCATGCCCCAGCTTTTTCCGTATGTGGCATCTTCATCAAAAAACACATTGTGTCCGTCAAACATATAAAGTACCGGATAGTATTTATCTGGTTCTGACTCATAAGACTCCGGAAGATAAATATAAGCGCGTCTAGTCTCGTCTCCTGTCAGCTTTGGAATCGTAATATCCCATTTTTCTACCATGATGACCTCCAATCTATCCCAAGTAGAGACAAATAAATCTATCGTTTAAATATACCATTTAAGCACTGGAAATTCAAGGAAAATAATGACTTTTCAGTCTCTCCTTTGGTCTCCTGGCAGACTTATTTTCTTAAACAAATCTCATGCACTTAAGCACATATAGCCATCCAGTCAATGTAAAAGCACTGAAAAATGTTGTAATCATTACGACTCCCGACGAAAGAGTCCCTTCGTGTCCCATATTTCTTGCCATTACATAACTGCTGACTGTCGTTGCAGATCCAAGCATTACAAGAATAGCCACAAGTCCCTCTTTTCGAAATCCCATCCAGACTGCTGCCGGAAGAAAGATGGCACAAAATCCTATTAATTTGAGAAACGCTGCTGTAACTGTCGGTTTCACTTTTGCAAATGCTTCCTTCATATTAAAAGAAGCTCCCATAGTAATAAGTCCCATCGGTGTTGCCATTCCCGCAATATTTGATACCGTTTTCTCCATGACCGACGGAATCGGCAGTCGAAATGCTGACCAGAAAAGCCCTATCACTATGGCAATGATTATTGGATTTGTCACAATTTGCTTTACACTTTTTTTCAGCACATTTTTATCGATTCCGTTCTGTCCGGGTCGAAACAGAGACAGCACTAACACGGCCATGATATTGTATAAAGGAACACTTCCGATAAACATAAGCGGAGCCATCCCTGATGTCCCATAAATATTCTGAATCAACGCAATTCCAAGAATCGCCGCGCTGCTCCGGTAAGATGCCTGTATAAACTCACCTCTGATAGACATATCCTTCCAGCACAGGGAGACAACTGCAGAAATCACAATACTGATAAATGTTGCAGCAAAACAAAATAAAATATATTTTATATCCCAGACCTGCTCGAAATCAACAGTTGCCAGATCCCGAAATACCAGCACCGGTAGCGGTACCATAAAAACAAATTTATTCATTTTTGCGGCAAAATCTTCATCAATCCATCCGATCTTTCTGAAAATCACTCCCAGTATCATGAGTAAAAACACCGGGACTGTTGCATTTAGACTAAATATTAGATTTTCCATATAGCTTTATGTATTCCTTTCAGCTTTCAGTTTCTCATTCTTAATTAACCCATCAGCTTTTTATAGATATTCAGATCTTCCTCTTTAAACACATTAAATATTACTCGTTCAAGTTTTGAAGCAGATAAGTATCTGTCAACAGTCTCTACCGCAATTTTTGCAGCAAGCTTATTCGGAAAATGGAATTCTCCGGTAGAGATGCAGCAAAAAGCAACCGATTTAAGACTTTCCTTCTCAGCAAGGATCAGACAACTTAAATAACAGGACTTAAGCTGTTCTTTCTGTTTTTCTGTGACTTCTCCTCCTACGATTGGTCCTACTGTGTGAAGGACATATTTTGCCGGAAGATTATATCCTTTCGTTATCTTTGCCTTCCCGGTTGGCTCTTCATGCCCCTGCCTTTCCATTATTTCGGCACATTCATTGCGAAGCTGGATTCCCGCTGCCGAATGGATTGCATTGTCAATACACCCATGGCATGGGACAAAACAACCAAGGAGCTGACTGTTTGCCGCATTTACAATGGCATCGACAGATAGCCTCGTGATATCTCCTTTCCAGATAGACATCCTGTCTGCATTTTTTATTACCGCGCAGGGATAAACTTCTGCTGCTGAAGGAATGTCATTTAATGTAACGATTCCTTTTTCACTCAACTCTTCCTTTAGAAGTTCATCTTGTCCTTGCAGATATTCTTCTGATATCGCGCCCGGCCAGCGAACATTCATAAGACTTCTAAGGAGTCTCCTCTTTCCATAATAATCTACCGGTTCCTGAAGTGAAGCGTATCCTTCATTTTCATTTTTCAGATAATCAATCAGTCTTCCCACTCTTTCTTCTCTTGTCATATGCCATCTCTCCTGTTGTCAAAAAAAGATTTTTCCTATTGCCATCCCCACACATAAAAACGGTCC
>JBJEMB010000269.1:4708-6349 GCA_051879455.1 Lachnospiraceae bacterium | reverse complement strand
CCAAAAATACTGATACAAGTAAATGCAAGACTAATTACTGCTTTCGCTCCTTGTCTGCCGCCAATCGCACAGACAATCAATGCAAATAGAACTGCAAATACATAAATTGCAATACTTCGATCCTGACTATATACTGTTACAACACTATTATTCTCTGTGACGCTTACAATAGCAATCACCGGCATTCCCACTTTACAAGTCGCACCAAACAAAGTTCCACTGGGGCTTACTGCCTCTACTTCCTGTCCTTTTAGACTTCCACTGTTTATTTTCAATATAACTCTTTGCTCTCCATAGCGGTTTCCATCTTCGGCCAGATTGTCTTTTGTAACCTCCACGACCTGCGCCTTCTCATAACTCTGCCCTTCTGTAGATATCAAAGCTGCCTTTTCAATTTTATTACAATATATCAAAGCTGCCACAAATACTGCAAACGCAATGACTCCGGCTGCTGTTTTTTTCAAATTTAATCTCATATATCCTCCTCTTTTTTTCATGCAGGAGACCTGCTTATGTCAACTCACCTTGCATACTAAGGCATACAATCTGCCGAGAAAGCTATAGTAACTATAACCTCCCCGGCAGCTCTCATTTTATCTATCTTTTTATCCGCAGTTTCGTTTATTTTACTTTCACTGCTTTTACTGCACTGTAACTTCCGTACATTCTCTTACCATTTACTACTTTATAAGAACGAACTTTTACATAAACTTTGGTTTTACTGGTCAGTTTTTTGATTGTCAAAGAAGACTGCGTGTTCTTCTTTACAGAAGTTGTTGTAACATTTTTTGTAAAAGATTTATTGGATGCATATACAACCTGATATCCTGTTACTTTAGAATCCTTCTTCCATGTTACTTTCGCCTGCGCTTTTTTCGGGGAAGTCAATTTGGAAATAGTTGCTTTCTTAGGATTTACAGTAATCTTAACAGTTGCTGATGCTTCTTTATAATTCTCTGTTGCTGATGCCTTTATTGTGATTGTTGCTGTACCGATTCCTTTGATAGATACTTTTCCATTTTTATCAACTGCTGCAACCTTAGAATTAGAAGAAACATAACTCAGCGTACCATTTCCGGTTGTCTTTGCATTCAGCGCAAATGCTTTATCCCCATATGCCTTCGTGTAAGAAGATGTACACTTGATACTCTGTGCCTGAACTACTTTTACTTCATCTGCTTTTGATACTGTAATTGTAATAGTCTTAGTTGCTTCTGTCTTTGTATCTGTCGCCTCTGCTTTTACTGTGATAGTCGCTGTACCTTCTCCAACAATATGAACTTTACCGGATTTAGAAACAACTGCAACATCTTCATTATCAGATTCATAAGACAGTTTTCCTTCTGCCTTAGCATCTAATGTAAATGCTGCATCTCCTACTTTCTTCTCATAAGAATCTGTCCCTGTGATTTCCTGTGCTGTTCTGTCATCTTTTACGATTGTATAAGTAGAAGAACCTCCCAGTTCCTGACCGGAATCTCCATCATATGTTGTAATTGAGAAAGAATCTTCGTCTACATTAATCACTGAATAACTTGGGGTCCATGTCTGACTTCTCTCAGCGATGTAATCCTGCTGTGTCGGAATCAGGTTATAGAATTTGGAACCTGTAGAAGAGTTTGCTTCCATGTATACAGTTCC
>JBJEMB010000269.1:0-4608 GCA_051879455.1 Lachnospiraceae bacterium | reverse complement strand
CTTCATTCTCACTGATTGCTTTTTTGATAACATTTTCATGTGTTGCACAGTTATAGTTATTTGTATCTAGTACGATGAATAGCACATCCCCGTATGTGTAATAATAATCAGTTCCTGCTTTGGTCTTTCCATCTGTATAATCTGTATCTCCCTCAGAAAAAGCATTCGGATTATTATAGTGGAGTGAATACTGATTTGAAGCCGAATCATGATTTCCGATTGTTGTTGATACTGGAAGTGATTTCAGTGCTTCCGCTCCAAGATACCCAGCGTATTCACGTTCATTCTGAGCAGCATTTACCTGATCTCCTGCAGATACCATAAAGCTGACATTAGAATGCTCTTTCAATGCTTTCTTTAGCACCTCATTCCAGTTATATGCGTCATTTCTTGCCGCAAGGTTAGCATCTGCACCCGATGTCACTTTACCTCCGGCACTGACCATTTGTTCGCCTTCTTCACTTGTCTGTCCCTTGGAAGCACCAATCTGCGGATCACCTACATATAAAAACGAAAAACTTGAGAATGATTTTGTGCTGTATTCTTCTGCCTCTGTCCACTCACCATTTTTAAATACCTGATAATAATACTGTGTATTTTCATCCAGTCCCTTGACAGTTACCTTATTAGAATAATACTGAATTTCATCAATTATAACCGCTGCTTCCTGTGTTCCATCGAATGAAACTGCATCTGACATATCTTTATTCTTTGCAATCTTAACTGTCGGAGTCTCCTCTGTCTTACTATACCATGCGAGATTCAGCTCTGTCTCATTCACACCTGGTGTCAGAGAAACATTTTCATAATTGCTGCTGTAAGCATCCCAATTTTCTTTCCAATTATCCCATGCTTTAGATTCTGTAGACGCATCATTCCAATGTTCTGTAGCAGCCTGTACATCTGTTGAAAGGTTCGGTACACTAAGTCCGAATGCCATAGACAAAGAAAGAATTGCTGTCATTGTCTTTAAATAGTTTCTTTTCATAATTACCTCCATCTTTAATGAACATAAGTATTACATGCATGTTAGTTTTTATTTTAGGGATGGAGTGTAAAATTCGAAATCCTGCAAACGTAAACTCTTTGTAAAGATTACAGATGTTGAAGAAAGAAAAAAACAGCCAGATGAGAATATTGCTCCTCTCTTCTGACTGTTTACATATGTATTCTATATACAGTTAACACTCTTTTATCGCTTTCAGCCGTTCAATAATCGGAAGATGCTGTGTACATTGGCGCTCACATTTTCCACATGCAATGCATGTTCCTGCTTTACTTTGCTCCAAATCCCAATGATTCTCCAACCGATTTAGTATCGCCTTGTCATCACCCGTCAAGATTTTCTGATTGTACGCATCCATAAATTTCGGGATCTCAATTCCTTGTGGACAACCTTTACAATATGCACATCCAGTGCAGAGATTATTTAACGCCATTCCTTTTTTATCGTACCTCTCTGCAACAGCTTCCGCTGACTCCTCCACCAGATTTTCTACTGCTTTGACCGCATCATCCACATGTTCCTTTGTCGTACACCCTGCCAAAGTTACAGTAATTTCTTTATGAGAAGCTACAAAACGAAGTGCTGCCTGAGCCACTGTCAGATCCGTTCCTTCTGTAAGATATGAAAAAGCGTCCGGATTCTGCGGAATTAATCCACCACCTAATGGATTCATTACCACAATTCCCATTCCATTCTCGTATGCCTTTTTTATGCCACTTTGTCGAAACCGATAGTTAAGCGCATTATATCCTATCAGCATTCCTTTAAATTTCTGCGTCTCTACAACCTGTTCGATATCACTCCCCTGCATGTGAGAAGAAAATACAATATTTCGTATCAATCCTTCTGCTTTCGCTTCCTCAAAAAAGCCATATAATGCTTCCATATGCTTTTCCCATGAATCCAAGCTGAGCATACACCACATATGATAGAAATCTATGTAATCTGTTTTCAGCCGGTCAAGAGAGAGTTCAAGACGTCTGCGAAAGATATCCTTATCCGGTTTTTCTGTTTCTAAAGTATTCAAATTCGTCTTAGATGTTACATAGACTTTTTTTCTGTCTACCTGAGATAATGCAATACCTGTCACAATCTCACTCTTGTCATCGCAGTAAAATGGCGCCGTATCCCAGTAATTGATTCCTTTTTCATAAGCATAAAGCGGAATCTCTGCACATTTTTCCAGGCGACCTGCTTTAATATCTTCTTCATCATAACGCATCGTCCCCAATCCAACTGCAGACATCTTCATATCCGTATTTCCATACTGTTTGTAATACATCTTTCAATTCTCCTATGCTCATTCCTGTTATTTCCATACTACATTTGCTTCTTTTCTCGGAACGGTTCTTATATATTTTCTGTCAGGATAACCAAGAAGCATACAGGCTTTAATTTCCTTCCCTTCAATTCCAAGCCATTTTTTCAGTTCCTCATTGGCATCTGCAATTCTTGCCAAATAACCATTGAATAAAGCCCCCAGTCCCATAGAAACTGCCATCGTTTCTATATTCTGCGCTGCAAGCCCTGCATCCAGAGGCCAGTCAGAAGTGATGAATAATACCACCGGAGCATTTCTAAACAGATAATCATCTGCCGGATTTTCTTTTCTTCGACGGTTAAATGCGACAAAAGGCAATAACTCCCTTGCAATATGTCGCCCTCCTCTCGCTGCCATTTCATCAATAAATCCCCAGACCATGTCTTTCAGCGTTTCATGCTCTTCCTGTACAAATACAAAACAAGTACCTTGATTATTTTTTGCTGTAGCAGTATAACGGCCTGCCTGAAGAAGCCGCTCTAACACCTCTCTTGAAACCTTCTCCGGTTTGTAGTTTCTGATACTGCGTCGGAATTTAATCGCATGCAGAACCTCATCCGGATTCAGATGGAAATTTTCTTTTTCATACTCTTCTACATCATCCATATCATATTCAGGAATGGATATTGACTTTACCGGACAGACTGCTACACAGTGACCACATTGAATACAATCCTTCTTCACATTTGCCTTCTTTTCCTTTATTTCAATATTAAAAGCAAGACAATCTTCCACACATCTTCCACAGCCCACACATTTTTCCTGATCAATCTTAATCATAATAATCCCTTCTTCCCATAATAATCATTTGCTCAAAATTTGCATTTCCATATATCAGGAAGCATTTGCTTCACATCTTTTAAAAAATACATATCTCGGATAGCCGCCATATTTCTCATCTTCTGCAACAATCTCATATCCTGACTTCAGAAAATTATTGACACTGAATACATTTTCCGGATGAGCTGTCCCCATCAAATATTTATATTCTGTTTTTCGAACAAATTCTTCTCCCTCTGCCATCAGCTTTTTTTGAATTCCCATTCCACGATATAAGGGCAAAACTGCTGCTGACTCCATGTGCGCTACGTATTGTTTTTCTTCCCTTGGAAGATTTATATAGTCTCCAAGATTATCTGAATCATCCCCCGGAAAACGCACAGTCAGAAAACCTGCTATCTCATTATCCACGATTGCTTTTAAAGTAAATCCTTTTTCTTCTATATGGCGCCTCATAAAGTCCTCTCCGTCCGTACAGTACCAGGATTTATCCGGGACAAGTGAAAGAGCCGTATTCATAATATCCATAATTGTCGGAACATCTTCACCTGTGGCTTTCACTATTTTTATCTCTTCATCAGTTTTATGTACCTCACAAAGCATCTGATAATTTCCCCTCTCAATAATTTTTCACACTCAAAACTATTCCCCAAAAATACTTCAACTCTCTTTTAGTCATCTTCATCAGAAGAATCATCCAAAAGAACACGTATCAATTTTTCCTGACTTAACACGAGTTTATTTAATTTATTATTTGATTTTTGAAGTTTTTCATTTGTGTTTCTTAAACCGTTATTCTCATGTGCAAGGATCTCAATCTGACGCTCTTGCTCTTCTAAGATCGTTTCGCGTATCGCATTCGCTTCTCTCATTTCCTTACATTCACTTTTGAGATTCTTCCAGCTTTGAAGTTCTATGATATTACCTTCCGGATCCATAGCATATACAAAAACAGCCTCCACTCCTCCCGGATAGTCAGCTGTTACCAGTTCTCCATAAGCTTTGCCACCATATTGTTTTATAACTTCAAGAGATTCTTCGACGTCGTCAACTTCAAAAGCCAAATGTCCAAGCCCATGCCGATTGATTGCTTCAGGCAGGCGGTCCTTAACTTCATTATAAGAAAATATTTCTAAAGTCGGATGGTCATCTCCCCATCCCGGAAGCAGCAGATGTTCGCCTGTAATATGCGCATTTTCTATTCCGGTCATTTTATCAAGCCATCCACCGGATAAATTCCTCGTCTCATTGATACTCTTACAATGCAGGGCTTTCTTATAAAAATCAATCAGTTTCTCCGGATCCTTTGCAATAATATTCGTATGAACATATCGAAACATTTCCATCCTCCATCCACTTAGCACTAACTTTTGTATGTCAAATTGTGTATAAGAGCTCGGAAACCCACAATGCTGGATTTCCGAGCTCCACTTTTTCTATTCCATTTCGATTGTTCCCGGTGGCTTGCTGGTCAGATCATACATTACTCTGTTTACACCCT
>JBJEMB010000268.1:0-112881 GCA_051879455.1 Lachnospiraceae bacterium | reverse complement strand
TTGTGAGGTCCGGAAGCCCATAAAATGCGCGGTTCAAAATACTGTGTCCGTCAATCAAAACAATTTTTTCACTCATATTATCTCCTTAAAAGACAAAAAATCATCTTATACTATACACCAAAACAAGACATTTTAAAAGGATAATGAACAATTTTTTTGCCGATTAAGTATATACTCACTTGAAAATGGGATCGTTGCGCCAGCAGGCTATTAGCTACTTTTGCAACGACCCCATTAAAATTAAAACTTTAAATTATTTTATTTAAATCAAATTGGAGAACTATCTTTCCATTAGATATGAATTATATTGCAGGAAATTGACGTTTCTTCTGTCCATGAACTATAGGTTTCCCCATTAATAGCACGAATTCTTACCTTGGCAGATTCCCATCCAGAATCGACTTTCATTTTCAAACATCCTGTAACAAAATCGTCTGCGTTTTGTTTTACACAAAGATAATTCTTACTTGTCGTATAAATTTTGGTTGTGCCATCTGCTTTTGTTATTTTGACCTCATAAGAAGCAGCATCATTCACTCCATCCCATTCAATTTTCAACTGATTAAAATCACCATAATAGTAAGTTTTATGATGATAAGAAGCATTTGTAATTACTGGTGTCTCCAACGATTCATTGGCATTCTCTTCCATTGCATCTTTTACAGACTGATTGATTTCTTCTTTATACTCGTCAGGAAGAGTCACAGAGATATTCGGTACTCCGGTATAGCCATAAGATGATAGCGGTTTATACAGCGGTGTTGCTGCATGCGTTGTAGTTGGTACTGCTAAAAGTATTGCAGAAGCCAACAAGAAAACTGAAACTTTTTTCAATAATATACCCTCTTTCATATAATTTTTAGTTTGTAGTCAATTTTTCTCACCCTATATCTTTAGCTGCAGCAAGATATCTTTAAAAAAATTGATCAATAAAAGAAAATGTTTTTAATTACTAATTTGGAATCTTAAAAATGAAGAATCAAGAAATTGCAATGATTTTTCAAAAGACATTCAAATAAGAATACAGAAAAAATTTGAATACATCACCCAGTAGAATAAGGTGACTAAATGCGGATGGTGGGACTTGAACCCACACGAAGTCGCCCTCGCAAGATTTTGAGTCTTGTGCGTCTGCCATTCCGCCACATCCGCTTACTCGACTTTTCAAGTCGAGTCTTATTGTAACACAATCATTTCATAATTACAACATCTTTTTTGAATAAATTTATCACCAAAATTTATCGGAACAATGCTTTATCTATTTCAGTAAGATCACTATCTGAAATCATCCATATACCATCCGAATCCTTTACAACCCGTACAATTATCGTCTGCTCGTTCCCGTAAATTGGATCTTTTACTTTTTCAGACAACAGATCATATAATGTCTCATAGGCAATTGTATCTATTTCTTCCTCACTCAGCTGTTCTTTGCTTTTTCCCACCTCTTTTTTTGTTATCTCTACCAACTCATCTTCTATACCATCGAAAACCTGAAGCTGCATTGCCTGTACTTCAACATCAAAACCTTCTCCTGTTTTTTCAACTTTGCCTATCGCATAGTTTGCCTTTGCATAAATCTCCTGAAAAAGTTCTTTATATTTTTCACTCACATCCTCTGTTATACTGTCATCTGCAACAAAAGAACTCATTACTGTATCCATATTGTTCTTGTACATTTCTTTTGCTTCTTTTTCAGTAGAGTCTGTAATTTTAATATATTCCTTAAAAATTCCTTTGTAATTTGCATCAAGCGTTGCCTGAACATAAGCTTTCGCATCTTTTTCATTCATTCCACATCCTGTAATAACTGATATTACTATAATAAATATCAATATAAGTGCAGCGCTTTTTTTCAACCCTTTTTCCACAATGCTTACCTCCAAAACCAACTCTAATATAAAAAAGTTTTTACAATTTCTCGCATAACAATATGGATGCCCTTTTCGGACATCCATAATCTTACATCAATCTTTTATAAATTACAATCGCTTATTTTGTCAATTTCTGTCCTATTTCAAAACAGTCAAATGTAGCAAAATAATCTGCCGGTGTTTCTGCTCTTCGTATCAGCTGTGTACTTCCGTCTTCTTTTAACAGAATCTCTGCGGATTTTAATTTACCGTTATAATTATACCCCATAGCAAATCCATGAGCTCCTGTATCATGGATTACAAGAAGATCTCCTTTGTCAATCTTCGGAAGCATGCGGTCAATGGCAAATTTATCATTGTTTTCACACAGAGAGCCTGTCACGTCATATTTATGGTCATGCGGTGCATCTTCTTTTCCCATTACTGTTATGTGATGATAAGCGCCATACATTGCAGGACGCATTAAATTTACAGCACATGCATCCACACCAATATACTCTTTATGTGTATGTTTTTCGTGGATTGCTTTTGTAACCAGACATCCATACGGTCCCATCATAAAACGTCCAAGTTCTGTATAAAGAGCAACATCACCCATTCCTGCAGGGACGAGCACTTCCTCATAAACTCTTCTCACACCGTCACCGATCACACGAATATCATTTGGCTCCTGATCCGGTGTGTACGGAATTCCGATACCGCCAGAAAGGTTAATAAATTTAATATGAACGCCTGTCTCTTTCTGAAGCTTCACTGCAACTTCAAAAAGAACTTTTGCAAGCATTGGATAATAATCATTCGTCACTGTGTTGCTGGCAAGAAATGCGTGAATTCCGAACTCTTTTGCTCCTTTGCTCTTTAAAATCTTAAATGCCTCAAAAAGCTGCTCGGTTGTCATTCCGTACTTCGCATCTCCCGGATTGTCCATAATGTCATTACTGATCTTAAACAGTCCACCGGGATTATAACGACAACTAATTGTCTCCGGAATGTGCCCGATTGTCTCCTCTAAAAAGTCAATGTGAGTGATATCGTCCAGATTGATGATCGCACCCAACTGCTCTGCCAGTGCAAACTCCTCTGCCGGTGTATCATTTGACGAAAACATAATGTCTTCTCCACGCGCTCCAATCGCATCGGAAAGCATAAGTTCTGTATAAGAGGAACAATCACAGCCACAACCATATTCTCTTAAAATATTAATAAGGAACGGATTGGGAGTTGCTTTCACGGCAAAATATTCCTTATATCCTTTATTCCATGAAAATGCATCTTTCAGGGCTTCAATATTACGGCGGATTCCTTTTTCATCATAAAGATGAAACGGTGTAGGGTACTCTTTTACAATCTCATCCAGCTGTTCTTTTGTCACAAATGGTACTTTTTTCATATCACTTTTCTCCTTCTTCTTCCTGTTTCCTTCAAAATTATTTCATTTATTCTTCTTCCTGCTTGCTTTCCTTTTCCTGGATTGCAAGTAATTTTATTTCATTTGAAAGCGATCTCTTATATAGTTCAACAAAATTCTTCTGTCCGGAATAGAGGCAGGTATTCATGCTTCCCTCACCATATTCACCGGTTAAAACATACTTTGAATCTGTGATGATTCCGATCTGCATTCCTCGCGGTTCGCCGATATACACTTTAGCATTTTTAAAATTAACAGCCTGATCTGTAATAATAACAACTTTCTTATGAGCACTGATAAGCTGTTCCACTTCTTCAACCAGAAGCAAAAGATAATTTCTTGTGCAGGAAATATACACTCTCTCCTCCGCTTTCATAAGCAGATTCCTTAGCATATCCAGAATATTTCTTGCGCCTTCTATCGTAACGTACCCTTCTGTATGTGTCTTTTCAGAAGGCTTATGTTCCACCAGCCATCTTTTTGATTCTTCCAGTCTGCGAATATAATTTTTACAAAATTCTTCCAGAGGAACCGGTACATATTTTTTTGTAGATCCCTCTTCCACAAGATAAGATGCCCCTTTTTCTGTCATGCTCGCAAGCGAATTGTAGGCATTTGACCGGGATATCCCGAGAATTTTTGCGACCTCATATCCGGTAACCTTACCTTCACACAAGAGACACTCATAAATTCCCGCCTCCTGTCTCGTAAGGCCAAACTCCATCAAATGTTCACTAAATGAATTGCTATCCATACTTCTCCTTCTCTGATGTGAATGTAAAAATATGTTTTACTATTAGTAGTTCTTTACAGGAACACTATAATGTATTCTCCCGTATATGTCAATATGTTATGTGAATTTTGTCTACTTTTATTATACAGAGGAAATGTAAAGGCGACGTGCAATCTATATGTCTCAAACGTAAGTTTGCGAAAGCCTCGTAGTGAGAGATATTATAGATTGCGCGTCGCCCTCTATATTTTCAAATTTATTCAATGACTGCGATCCGCATCATATTGCTGACGCCGGCCTGTCTTCCGCCGCTGATTGCTGATGGGATTCCTGCTGTCAGAATGACTACATCTCCGGTCTCTGCAATCTGCTTTGCGCAGACAAGATCAATTGCACTGCTGCAGATATCTTCTGTCGTGTGTACCTCGATAGATTTCATCGGTCTTACTCCCCAGTAGATCTGCATTCTGCGAAGAGCGTCTTCGTTTGGACTGATACCGATAATCTCTGTCTTTGGTTTGAATTTGGATACCACTCTTGCCGTTGCTCCGGACATCGATGGTGCAATAATACATTTTGCTTTCAGATGCATAGAAGTAGACACTGTTGCAAATCCCAATGCACTTGATGCACTCTTCATACGATGCTGCTCGGATTTTCTTAAGATCATCTCATAATCAAGGTGTTCTTCCGTATTTTCAACAATGTGTACCATCATCTGCAAAGCTTCAACCGGATATTTTCCGTTAGCTGTTTCTCCGGACAGCATCACTGCATCTGTTCCATCGTAAACCGCATTTGCAACGTCTGTTACCTCAGCTCTCGTCGGGCGTGGATTTCGGATCATAGAATCCAGCATCTGTGTTGCGGTAATAACCGGCTTGAAGTTATCATTACATTTCTGGATAATTACTTTCTGAAGATATGGTACCTCTTCGGCCGGTATCTCAACCCCAAGGTCACCACGGGCTACCATGATTCCGTCTGCACAGCGGATGATCTCATCAATATTCTGGATACCTTCTGCATTTTCAATTTTCGCAATGATTGGAATATAAGGTGCTCCGAGTTCTCTTAAATAAGCTTTAATTTCAAGAATACACTCTGCGTTACGCACAAAAGATGCCGCAATAAAATCAATTTTCTGTTCTACACCAAATTTGATATCTTCTCTGTCTTTTTCGGTAATCGCAGGAAGTCTTACAGGAACATTTGGCACATTCACACCTTTTCTTTCTCCAAGCTCACCGCCATTCACAACCTTACAGATAATATCATCATGTGTCTTTTCCTTTACTTTCAGTCCGATCAGACCATCATCGATCAGAATTGTACTTCCAATCTGAACATCATCAATCAGACCTGCATAAGTTATCGATACTTTCTCTTCGTCACCCACGCATTCTCTTGTTGACAGAGTAAAAGTCTTTCCTGATTCAAGAATAATCTTCTTCCCGTCTTTCAACACACCTGTACGGATTTCAGGTCCTTTTGTATCAAGAAGAATTGCCACAGGAACTTTCTCCTCATCGCGCAGTTTTTTTATCATATCCATACGTTCTTTTTGTTCTTCGTGAGAGCCATGAGAAAAATTAAATCTGGCAATATCCATGCCATTTCTGATCAACGCTCTGACAATCTCCGGGTCATTTGTTCCCGGTCCCATCGTACATACAATTTTTGTTTTCTTCATCTTCTTTCCCCCTCTGTTTTTATTTCACATGTGTATGTGTAAAAAGATGATCCTGACAATATTCATAATTACCATTACACTTTGAACAATACCTAAATTCCAGATTCGGATCATCAAGTTCCGTTCTTCCGCACACGGCACATCTGTGCTTGGCTGCTCCGGCATACATATTCGTCGGACGGCTTGCCTGCTTAACATTTTTCTTAAAATCATGTTTTCGCTTCATCTGTTTTGGTGTGTATGGTCTAACATTTCTTGATCCCAGGAAAAAGATCAGGAAATTAAGGATAGACACAACGGCGGCAAGTGCATTTGCCTTATAATAAATGCCATAAATCGCATTTCCGCCATAAGACGGAAGAAATGCCTGTACAATTGCCCAGGCAAAATAAATTCCATCCAGAAGTGCCAGCCATTTTACCTTAATCGGAATAATCATATACAGCAGAAACTGCACATCCGGAAATAATGCAGCAAACACAAAGAATAAAGACAGATTCAGATAATTGGTTCCTAACTGAAGTGATATTCCTGTCACAAGATATACTAAAATCGCCGCAATCACATGAAAGAGCATTCCTGAAAAGAAATACAGATTAAAACGGAACGCTCCCCATGCCATCTCAAGCTGTTTTCCGATAAAATAGTAAAGATATAACGCAAAAATAATCCATATGATACTGTCAGACGGAGGCTCAATGATAAATGTCACAATTCTCCAGATCTGTCCATGTAAGATTGCCTGTGCATCCAGGCTCAGATAGGTATAATAAAATGACGGATTGATCAGATTCAATACAAATCCCACGCCATACAGAATAATAATATATGTCATCAGATTCGGGATTGCATATCTGCCAAATTTTCGTTCAAGTTTACTTATCCAGTCCATAAAATCTCTCCTGTTTTATACATTTTCGTTTTGGTCACATTTCTGTAGTCATTCTACCGTTTCAAATAATATTTGTCAATTCTGCTACAGAATTTAATGAGTTTTTTACATTCTTATTATATTTTATTCATTGTCAAGTAAAATATTTTGTCGTATAATGTTACAGGTTGTTAAACAAATTATATTTTAAATAAGAAGTTACTCATATAATGAATTTGTAAGGAGATTATTTTATGGCGAAAAAAGAACTTTATACACTGGGTATAGACATCGGTTCTACCACAGTAAAAATCGCAATTCTGGATGAAAATAACGACGTTGCATTTTCTGACTATGAAAGACATTTTGCTAATATTCAGGAAACCTTATCGGATCTTCTTGGACGTGCAGTATATAAACTCGGTGCAATTCATGTTTCACCAGTCATTACAGGTTCCGGCGGTCTTTCTCTGGCAAAACATCTTGGCGTTCCATTTGTTCAGGAAGTCATTGCAGTTTCTACTGCATTGCAGGACTACGCTCCTCAGACTGATGTCGCAATTGAACTTGGTGGCGAGGACGCTAAAATCATTTATTTTGAAGGCGGAAATGTCGAGCAGCGTATGAATGGTGTTTGTGCCGGCGGTACCGGCTCTTTTATTGACCAGATGGCTTCTCTTCTGCAGACAGATGCAGCTGGTCTCAATGAATATGCAAAAAATTATAAAGCACTATATACGATAGCTGCGCGCTGCGGTGTATTTGCAAAATCCGATATCCAGCCACTCATCAATGATGGTGCATCAAAAGAAGACTTATCGGCTTCTATTTTCCAGGCTGTTGTAAATCAGACAATCAGCGGTCTTGCCTGTGGAAAACCAATCCGCGGACATGTAGCATTTTTAGGAGGACCACTTCATTTTCTGTCAGAACTCAAAGCAGCTTTCATACGTACATTGAAACTTGATGAAGAACATACAATCGCGCCAAAGCATTCACATCTTTTTGCAGCAATTGGTTCTGCGCTGAACTCCAAGAGAAATCTTGACGTTCCTCTTCAGGAGATGCAGAATCGTCTGGAAGGCAAGATTAAGATGGAGTTTGAAGTGGATCGTATGGAGCCACTTTTTGCCAGCGAAGCTGAGTTTAATGAATTCAAGGAGCGTCACGACAAGCATCAGGTCCCAGTCAAAGACCTCTCTACATATCACGGGAAAGCATTCCTGGGAATTGATGCTGGTTCTACAACAACAAAAGCAGCTCTCGTAGGCGAAGACGGAACGCTTCTTTATTCATTTTATCATAACAATGATGGAGATCCGCTTGGTACAACAATTACAGCAATCAAAGATATTTACAGCCAGCTTCCGGACGATGTTGAGATTGTCCACTCCTGTTCTACAGGTTACGGGGAAGCTCTGATTAAGGCCGCTCTTCTTTTGGATGAAGGAGAAGTTGAGACGGTTTCCCATTATTACGCTGCATCTTTCTTTGAGCCTGATGTCGACTGTATTCTCGATATCGGCGGTCAGGATATGAAATGTATCAAGATCAAAAACCAGACCGTAGACAGTGTTCAGCTTAACGAGGCATGTTCTTCCGGCTGTGGTTCCTTTATCGAAACATTTGCAAAATCCTTAAACTACTCTGTGGAAGATTTTGCACATGAAGCTTTATTTGCAACCAACCCGATTGATTTGGGTACTCGCTGTACTGTTTTCATGAATTCTAAAGTAAAACAGGCACAGAAAGAAGGCGCTGAAGTTGCTGATATTTCTGCTGGTCTTGCTTATTCGGTTATCAAAAACGCATTGTTTAAAGTAATCAAAGTTTCAGACGCTTCCGAACTTGGAAAACACATTGTAGTACAAGGTGGTACTTTCTACAATAACGCAGTTCTCCGCAGTTTTGAAAAAATTGCAAACTGTGAAGCAATCCGCCCGGATATTGCAGGTATCATGGGTGCTTTCGGTGCTGCTCTCATTGCACGCGAGAGATATTCCGGATGCAAAGGAACAACTATGCTTTCAATCGAAGACATAGAAGCATTGGAATATTCTACTACCATGACAAAATGTAAAGGCTGTACCAATAGCTGCCGACTTACAATCAACCATTTCAGCGGCGGGAGAAAATTCATCACCGGTAACCGCTGTGAACGTGGTCTCGGAAAAGAAAAGTCAGCAAACAAACTTCCGAACTTATTTGAATATAAACTGCACAGATATTTTGACTATACTCCTCTTTCTGATGAAGAGGCTGTACGTGGAGAGATCGGAATCCCTCGTGTACTGAACATGTACGAGAATTATCCGTTCTGGTTCACATTTTTCAATACATTGAAATTCAAGGTAGTATTATCACCGGCTTCTACCCGTAAAGTATACGAACTGGGTATTGAGTCTATCCCAAGTGAATCCGAATGCTATCCGGCAAAACTTGCACATGGTCATGTACAGTGGCTCATTGACAAAGGTGTGAAACATATTTTCTACCCAAGCATTCCGTATGAGCGAAACGAATTTGCAGAAGCAAACAATCATTATAATTGCCCGATCGTTACTTCTTATCCGGAAAATATCAAAAATAATATCGATGCGATCGTACATGGAGATGTTGATTTCATCCATCCGTTTATCAATCTTGAAAACGAGGATACAATTTCCTACCGATTAATCGAGGAATTATCTGATAAATTCAACATTCCGGCAGCAGAAATCAAGTCTGCGGTACATGCTGCATGGGAAGAACTTTCTTCCTGCAGAAATGATATGCGTAAAAAGGGAGAAGAAACTGTAAAATTCCTTGACGAAACCGGAAACAGAGGTATTGTCCTTGCAGGACGTCCTTATCATATTGACCCGGAGGTAAACCATGGTATTCCGGAGCTTGTGAACTCTTACAATGTTGCGGTACTTACAGAAGATTCCATTTCTCATCTCCATCAGGTAGAGCGTCCATTAAATGTAATGGATCAGTGGATGTATCATTCCCGTCTCTATGCTGCCGCAAATTTTGTTAAGACAAAAGATAATCTGGATCTGATCCAGCTCAATTCTTTCGGATGCGGTCTGGATGCTGTCACAACGGATCAGGTCGCTGAAATACTAAATAATTCAGATAAGATTTATACTTCTCTTAAAATTGATGAGGTAAATAATCTTGGTGCCGCAAGAATCCGTGTGCGTTCTCTTCTTGCCGCAATCCGTGTAAGAGAACAGAGAAAAGAAAAACGTACCGTCAACTCTTCTGCAATTAAAAAGGTAGTCTTTACAGAAGAGATGAGAAAAGAATACACGATTTTATGTCCACAGATGTCTCCGATCCACTTTGAACTTCTGGAGCCTGCATTTAAAGCAGCCGGATATAAGATTGAAGTGCTTCCAAATGACAATAAACAGGCTGTAGATGTAGGACTGAAATATGTAAACAACGATGCCTGCTATCCTTCCCTTATGGTTGTAGGTCAGATCATGGAAGCAATCCTTTCCGGAAAATATGACACAGATAAAATTGCCGTTATTATCAGCCAGACAGGCGGCGGATGCCGTGCTTCCAACTACATAGGATTTATCCGTCGAGCCCTGAAAAAAGCAGGATATGCTCACATTCCGGTCATCTCCATCAACTTAAGCGGTCTGGAAGAAAATCCGGGATTTAAGATTACTCCATCACTGGCAATCCGGGGAATTTATGGTGCTGTATTCGGAGACATTTTCATGAAATGTGTTTACCGCTTACGTCCATACGAGAAAGTTCCGGGATCTGTCAATGCAATGCATGACAAATGGAAACAGGTATGTAAAGAATTTGTTGCTTCAAAACATCCTTCCAGAAGGAAATTTAACAGACTCTGTAGGGAAATCATTGAAGACTTTGACAATAATATTGAACTTTTAGATATCAAAAAACCGAGAGTCGGCGTTGTCGGTGAGATTCTTGTAAAATTCCTCCCGGCTGCCAACAACTATCTGGTAGACCTTCTGGAAAGCGAAGGCGCTGAAGCAGTTGTTCCGGACCTTCTGGATTTCCTCTTATACTGCTTCTACAACCAGAACTTTAAAGTTGAAAAACTTGGTTTCAAGAAATCAAAAGCTACAATCGGAAACCTTGGAATCAAAGCTTTAGAGTGGTTTCGGGCACCTGCAACAAAAGCATTTAAGGCAAGTAAGCATTTCGATCCGCCGGCTAAGATCCAAGAACTTGGAAAGATGGCATCCGAAATCGTATCTCTTGGGAACCAGACCGGTGAAGGATGGTTCCTTACCGGAGAAATGCTTGAACTTATACATAGCGGCGCACCGAATATTGTATGTACACAGCCATTCGCCTGTCTGCCAAATCACGTTGTAGGAAAAGGCGTAATCAAAGAGCTCCGCAGACAATATCCTCAGTCAAACATTGTTGCCATCGACTTTGACCCGGGTGCCAGCGAAGTAAATCAGCTGAATCGAATCAAACTTATGTTATCAACAGCAAATAAAAACCTCCGCGCTTAATTGCGGAGGTTTTCTCTATTTATTTTATTCTTCTAAACATTCCTGATATGCAGAGCATCATCCCCTGACTCAATCTCAGCCATCTGTCTGTCATAATTCTCTTTCAAAAACAGATCCAGCTTCCCCATCAAATAAAATCCGAACACAAAAATCATCAGCATGATTGCTATCAGTAATAATCCCTGCATATCTTCACCCCCTGCCAATTATCCGATTTTTTAAATTTCTTTTATGACACTTTTATCATACGCCAAATCAGATAAAGAGAGTAAAAAGGGTATCTCAATCCGTATTAAGAACGTCTAAAGATACCCTTTTTCCTATTTATTTTCCTTCATTGCTGCAAAATTTGTGCTTATATCGCTCGATGCACTCTTAATTTCAATTAACTCTTTTAATCCTGTCGATACTCATCTCGCGGATAATCTTTCTGATTGGCAGTACAAAGGATGGTGATACAGACAGTTCATCGATTCCCATCTCAAGAAATGTCTTTGTAAGGCTTGTATCCGCACCGAGTTCTCCGCAGATTCCAACCCAGCAGCCATGTTTATGTCCGTTTTCAATCGTCATCTGGATCATGCGGAGCACCGCCGGATGATGAGAATCATATATGTTGTCCAGTTTCATATTCTGCCTGTCAATTGCCAATGTATACTGTGTCAGATCGTTTGTGCCGATACTGAAAAAATCTACTTCTTCCGCAAGCAAATCGCTGATCATAACAGCTGCCGGAGTCTCAATCATAATACCCTGCTCGACATCCCCATAAGGAATACCTTTAAAATCCAGTTCTGCCTTCACAGATTCCACAATCGCTTTAATCTGCTTCACCTCGTTAACCGAAATGATCATAGGATACATGATTGCAATATTTCCATATGCACTGGCGCGAAGCAGAGCACGAAGCTGTGTCCTGAAAATTTCCTGCCTGTCAAGACAGATACGAATTGCTCTGTATCCCATAGCCGGGTTTTCTTCATGATCCATGTTAAAGTAATCCACCTGCTTATCTGCACCGATATCAAGGGTTCTTACGATAACTTTTTTTCCTGCCATATTTTCAGCTACTGTCTTATACACCTGAAACTGTGTCTCTTCATCTGGATAATCCTCAGATTCCAGGTACAGAAACTCACTTCTGAAAAGTCCGATTCCGGCAGCATCATTTGCCAGAACATTTGTTACATCCTTTACGCTTCCGATATTCGCATACAAACGGATTTTCTTTCCATCCAGAGTTACATCCTCTTTACCTTTTAACTGCAAAAGAAGATTTCGTGCTTCCATGTCCTCCTTCTGGCGTTTTTTCATCTCATTCAGGATATCTTCGTCCGGCTCAATATAGAAAGTTCCTGAATACCCGTCTACAACCGCCATTTTGCCATTCCATTCTTCACAGATATCCACGCCGATCAGTGCCGGAATGTTCATCGTTCTGGCGAGAATTGCAGTATGGGAATTCGAAGAGCCATGACGTGTTACAAATGCAAGGAGCTTGTCCTTATCCATCTGCACTGTTTCGCTCGGCGCCAGATCATCTGCCACAACGATCACCGGTTCTTCGCCGATATCTCCACCATTTTCTCTTCCACTTAAAATATTTACAAGTCTCTCAGAAATGTCTTTGACATCCGCCGCACGGGCTTTGAAATAGTCATCTTCCATCTCTGCAAACATCTTCGCAAAATTATCTCCTGTTGTTGCAACCGCAAATTCCGCATTTACCTGCTGTGTCTCAATGATATTGACGATGGAATCAACATAATCATCATCTTCCATCATCATCATATGCACTTCAAATACTGCAGCATTCATCTCGCCAACTTCTTTTACAGCTTTTTCATACAACTCACCAAGCTGTGCGATAGCTTTATCTCTGGCTTCTTCATATCTCTTCACTTCAGAAGATGTATCTTCCACTCTTCTTCGCTTTACTGACTGTTCCCCTTTATGGTAAAACAGTATTTTTCCAATGGCAATTCCTTTGAAAATTGATTTTCCAGTTACTTTTTCCATCCTGATACCTCTTTTGATACCTTCTTATAAGTTCTCTTTGAAAAATGTTTCCATCGCTTCACAAGCTTTCTCTTCATCAGCGCCTTCTACTTCTACTGTAACCTCTTCACCGTATTTTACGCCAAGTCCCATCAGGACCATAAGTTTCTTCGCATCTGCTTTCTTCTCTCCCTTTTTTATTATAACAGAAGATTCATATTTTTTTGCCTCTTTTACAAGCATTCCTGCCGGTCTTGCATGGATTCCAACTTCATCAGTAATAACGTAATTAAATGTTTTCATAATATATTCTCCTTCTCATTTTAAATTATTATTTTCATCCTGTACACCTATGCAGAGTGATATCATTTTGTATCTTCTGCCACTTCATCAGAAGCAACTCTTTCTATATGCATAGCCAGATAACCAATCTCTACATCATCCAATGTGCATTTAAGGCTTTTTCCTACCTGTTTGCAAATGTGCTTTGCAGTCTCAAATGACTGCGGAAATTTGATTTCCATATAATCATTCATATTCAGTTTTAATTTTTCCCCGTTTAGTACTCTCGCGACCATATGTCTCACATGATTCATCAAACGGTTATAGGACAATGACATTACATCAATCGTCTTTCCGGTTTCTTTCTCTACCAGATTGATGCATTCCCTGACAGAACCTGCAATTTGCATTGCCTGTGAAACCTTTTGTTCCTCAATCGCAGAGTGGACGTGAAGCGCAATGTAACCGATTTCATCCTCATTGATCTGAATACCCATGCGCTCCTTTAAAAGCGGTTCAATGCATTTTGCGACTTTAAATTCCATGTAAAACAATACACGGATATCATCAGTCAGAGGATTACTGATCTGCTCATTATTTTTTATTCTTTTTACAGCAAATTCAATGTGATCTGCCATAGAAAAAAGGATTGACCTGTCTATTTTTCCAAAAGTCTTTTCTGCTTCATTTAAAACCTCATTGGCAATTTCCAGACAAACCGGGGAAACAGATTTTGCAATTTCTTTCGCACTTCCGCGGTCTGTCTCCTCTGTCAGTGAATAAACGGTAGCATCACTTCCAGCTTCAATCCATTCACTGACTTTTTTGCCAAATCCGACACCCTTTCCTAAGATCATATATTCCTTTTTCTTTTCCCCATGCATTGCAATCACTGCATTATGATTTAATACTTTTATTACTCTATATTTCACTTCGTCCACTCACTCTTTCTCTTTGCTCCGGATTCCTTTGAAGCAAGTATCTCTCTAAATCCTCTGTTTTGTCTGTTTGTTTTTCATTCAGACAATCTTACTCATATATATCAACTGCAAAAAGTGCTTCTCCCGCCTGAATTTCCCCTTCTCTTATCAGACGTATTTTCTGATTGTCTTCAAGCTCTGTACACAAGATCGGTGACACCAAAGACGGTGCGTTCGCGCCCAGATAATCAAGATCAAGCTTCAGCATCGGAGTACCTTTCTTTACTTTCTGCCCATTTTCAACCAGAACTTCAAAACCTTCTCCGTTAAGTTTTACAGTATCAATTCCCATGTGGATCAAAAGGCTTACACCGGAATCTGTCAGAAATCCTACTGCATGCTTTGTCTCAAACACAAAGCAGACTTCACCGTCTTCCGGAGCATACACATATGGATCCTCTGGTGTTACAACTGCACCGTCTCCCATCATTCTTCCTGCAAATGCTTCATCCGGTGCGGTAGAAAGATCAGCCGCAGCCCCGGTCACCGGGCTTGAAATAATAATAGATTCAACAATCTTTCCTGACTCTTCTTTCTCCACGAAAGCTTCTTCTTCTTCACCCTGTACATTTTCTGAAGCATTGAATTCCTCATCCGGCGCTGTTTCAAGATAATCTTCCAGATTCGACTTAATTACAGTAACTCTAGGCCCGTAAATAATCTGCACACCATTCCCTTTATGAACCACTCCGGAAGCTCCTGTTGATTTTAAGAGAGCATCACTTACAAGTTCTGCCTTATATACTGTGCAGCGAAGTCTTGTCGCACAGCAGTCTACATCAGAGATATTTTTCTTTCCGCCAAGACCTTCACAGATTGTTCTGGAAAGTGCATCTTCTGCTGTCTCCTCACCTGCTGTGTCTTTGTTTCCTTTTTTCTTTGCTTCCACATCACTTCTTCTATATAATTTCACTTCTTCACTGTCATCGCGGCCTGGTGTTTTTAAATCCATTTTCTTGATCAGGAAACTGAACAGGAAATAATAGACGATAAAATATCCGACACCTACGATTACAACCCAGATCCAGTTTGTCTTACTGTTTCCCTGAAGAATACCAAAGAGGAATAAGTCAATAAGTCCACCTGAGAAAGTCATGCCGACTCCTACACTAAATACATGCATCAGCATATATGCAAGTCCTGCAAATACACAGTGGATTCCGTATAAAAGCGGAGCCACAAACAGGAATGTAAATTCCAGAGGTTCTGTAATACCTGTCAGCATAGAAGTAAGTGCTGCTGAAAGAAGAAGACCTTCTACTGCTTTCTTCTTTTCAGGCTTCGCAGTCTTATACATTGCAAGTGCAGCTCCCGGGAGTCCGAAGATCATAAGTGGGAACTTACCTGACATAAATCTTGTTGCAGAAACAGCAAAATGCTCTACACTCGGATCAGCAAGCTGTGCGAAGAAAATGTTCTGCGCACCTTCGATAAGTTTTCCGCCCACTTCCATTGTACCGCCCACACCTGTCTGCCAGAATGGAAGGTAGAATACGTGATGAAGTCCGAATGGAATGAGCAGACGCTCCATAAATCCATAAACCCATGTTCCTGCATATCCGGAATTTAAAACTACATTTCCTACTGCGTAAATACCATTCTGGATCACCGGCCAGATAAAGAACATCAAAATTCCCACTGCTGTGTAGACAACCGCACTGACAATCGGAACGAACCTTGTACCTCCGAAGAAGGAAAGTACCTGTGGAAGCTCAATCTTATAAAACTTATTATGAAGAGCTGCTACTCCAAGTCCTACGATAATACCACCGAACACACCCATCTGAAGAGATGTAATCCCACATACAGATGCAGTAGAACCGTTCAGCATATTTTCTGTACCACCGGTAATTTCAATCATTGCACCAATTGACGCATGCATAATAAAGAAAGCAATTGCTGCAGCAAGAGCTGCTACTTCTTTCTCTTTTTTTGCCATACCAATTGCAACACCCATCGCGAAAATGATCGGTAAGTTTGCAAATACAATATCTCCAGCCTCTTTCATTACTGTAAATACCGCATTAAACACAGTACCCGGTCCCATAATATTCAGCAATCCGTATGTTTCAAGCATCGTTTCGTTCGTAAAGGAACCGCCGACTCCTAAAAGAAGTCCCGCTACCGGCAGAATCGCAATCGGCAGCATAAAGGATCTTCCGACGCGCTGAAGCACGCCAAAAATTTTGTCTTTCATTTTTCTTCTCCTTTTCACATTTTATTCTCGACAGAATATGTGCATATCATGCGGTTTTTATAAAAATAAATGATACAAAAAAGGCATTAACACACATAAACATCCAAAAACATTTATGTATAGTTAATGCCTCCCGATCAAGTAACATACTATATCTATAAACAACTTATCATTTCAAACAGTTTTTGTCAAGATAAATTTTTGTATCTCTTTTACCGTTTCAGCAATATAATCTGCCCCAACTTCTTCAAGTTCTTCACGACTTCCGAATCCATAAAGAACCCCAAGGCAATCGATTCCTACTTCTTTTGCCCCAATCACATCATGTTTTCTGTCGCCAATCATAAGAACTCTTTCTCTGTCCTCTTTCTTACATACATCAAGTCCGCACTTTTCAAATGCATACCGGATTACTTCCGCTTTTGTCGCACGGCCTCCACTAAGTTCCATCCCCGCCACATGATCGAAGTAGGAAGCCAGACCAAAATGCTCGATAATTCTTTTTGCATAAGGTTCCGGCTTTGAAGTAGCAACCACTGTCATCTTACCCGCCGCTTTCAAGGTTTTGATAATTTTCTCAAACCCATCATAAACAAGGTTCTCATAAATTCCTTTATCCTGATAATACTCACGATAGTATTTCACACCAAGAAGCGCCTCTTCCTCGGAAAATCCATAAAACTCCCGGAAGGAATCCGTAAGCGGCGGTCCGATAAACTTGTATAATTTCGTCCTGTCAGTCTCTGTGATTCCAAACTTCTTAAGCGCATACATCACAGAATTTGTAATTCCAAGCGAAGAATCTGTAATGGTCCCATCCAGATCAAAGAAAAACACATCATAAGATTTCATATTCATCCTCCTACATCTGGTGTCGTACAATTTTATAATCATCATTCGACTGATAATACGGACAGTTCTTATAATTGCTGTTCATAAAACGGTAGTATTCATCCTCATCCAGATTTACATCACAATAATAATATCCTTCTTCGTCATCATAAATATAGTTTGCACAAAACTCACATGCCGCCATAAGCAATCTCCTTTCAAATAGGTACGAGGAAAAATACAATTTGGGACGTAGACTTTTGCAAAAAGTCTACGTCCCAAATTTACTATTTCACGAGCAAACTCTTTCCTGTCATTTCTTTTGGCTGTTCCATTCCCATTAACTCAATGAGTGTAGGTGCGATGTCTGCCAGGCATCCACCTTCTCTTAATTGATAAGCCGGATCTGCGTTCACAAGAATGAATGGTACCGGATTTGTTGTGTGTGCGGTAAATGGTTCGCCTGTTGCATCGTCAATCAACTGTTCTGCGTTGCCGTGGTCTGCGCAGATGATCATTTGTCCGTCTACTTCTTTGATTGCTTCTACCGTCTTTCCAACGCACTCGTCTACTGCTTCAATTGCTTTAATTGCTGCAGCTTCTACACCGGTATGTCCTACCATGTCCGGATTTGCGAAGTTGATGATGATCACATCGTATTCGCCGGATTTGATTGCGCCAACCAGTTTATCACATACTTCATAAGCGCTCATCTCTGGTTTTAAATCATAGGTTGCTACCTTCGGTGATTTTACAAGGATACGATCCTCTCCTTCATTTGGCTCTTCTACACCGCCGTTGAAGAAAAATGTTACATGTGCATATTTTTCTGTCTCAGCGATACGTGCCTGCTTAAGACCATTCTTTGCGAGGAATTCTCCAAATGTATTTGTGATTTCTTCTTTTACAAATGCCACCTGTTTATTCGGGATCGTAACATCGTATTCCGTGAAGCATACATAAGTTGTCTTAACTCTCTCGCCTCTGTCAAATCCTGCAAATTCATCATCACAGAATGTTCTTGTGATCTCTCTTGCACGGTCCGGGCGGAAGTTAAAGAAAATAATAGAGTCGTTATCTTTAATCGTCGCTACAGGTGCGCCGTCTTTCATAACAACGGTTGGAAGTACGAACTCATCGGTCACTTCTTTATCGTAAGATGCCTGAATTCCTTCCGGACCGCTCACAGCTGTCTCGCCTTCCCCGTAAACCATTGCTCTGTAAGCTTTTTCCACACGATCCCAACGGTTGTCTCGGTCCATTGCATAGTAGCGTCCCATAACAGTAGCGACTTCGCCTACACCGATTTCTTCCATCTTAGCAACTAATTCTTCTACATATTCTTTTCCGGATGCCGGAGGTGTGTCACGTCCGTCAAGGAAACAGTGAACATATACTTTTTTAAGTCCCTGTCTCTTAGCGAGCTCTAAAAGTCCGTAAATATGTGTGTTATGACTGTGAACACCACCATCAGAAACAAGCCCGAACATATGAAGTGCGCTGTCATTTTTCTTTGCATTCTCACATGCTGCAAGAAGCGCTTTATTTTCAAAAAAGTCGCCATCCTGGATTGCTTTAGTGATCTTTGTAAGATCCTGGTACACAATACGTCCAGCACCCATGTTCAAATGTCCTACCTCTGAATTACCCATCTGGCCGTCCGGAAGTCCTACTGCCATTCCGCTTGCGTTACCTTTTACAAACGGGCACTCAGCCATTAATTTATCCATAACCGGAGTCTTTCCTTCTGCGACAGCATTTCCGGTAGTATTCTCATTCAATCCATAACCATCTAATATCATAAGTACTGTTGGTTTTTTACTCATCTTCCTTAATCTCCTTCATTAAAATCAATTCAATCTCTGATTCACTATTTCTCAAGCAACCGTTCCATCCATGTATCTGCCAGTCCAATCCACGCCTGACACTGTTTCTGGATTCCACTGCCGTCTGCTCTCTGTACCAGCGGACTTGCAAGACTTAATCCGTGCTCCCCTTCCGGAAATACGTGAAGTTCTGCCGGAATGCCTGCTTTTTTAAGTGCTGATACCATGAGAAATGCATTTTCTACAGGAACAGATTTGTCCTCGAGTGTATGCCAGATAAAACATGGCGGTGTATCTTTTGTCACCTGTTTTTCCAGAGAAATCTCATCTTTTAGTTCCTCAAAACGTTCACCCAGAAGATTTTTAAAACTACTTTTCGTTCTATATTTTTCTTCTGAAGTAATTACAGGATAACTGAGCATGAGTCCCGCTGGCTTCAGCTGAATTTTCTCTGCCTCTACCGCCTCCGAAACCCAGTCCTGATTCCAAAACACCCCAAGCGTTCCTGCAAGATGAGCTCCTGCAGAAGATCCTTGCAAAACAATATGTTCTGTATCAATTTTCCATTCTCTGGCATGTTCATTAATAATCTTCATTGCAGTCGCAAGTTCCAAAAGCTGAACCGGATAACGTGTCGGCGCCAGTGAATAGTGAAGAACACACGCATGGTACCCTTGGTTCATAAAATGAATTGCCAGCGGTTCTCCTTCCCTATAGCTTAACTTTTCATAAGCCCCTCCCGGGCAAATCAGAACCAACGGACGCTTTTTTGTCAAAATCTTTTCTGATGGTGTATCTAAAATGTATGCCATCAGCTTTGCATGCTCGTCAGAGCCTTCTACCCGAATCGGAATTTCTGTATATTTCATGTGCTGCCTCCTGCAATGACTGTTATTTTAAGCTTTTTCGTCAAAAGGGCCGCCGGATAAAACTGGCGACCCTTTTATGCCTTATGTGTAATCAATTATTTGTAGTTTACGATCTTACCAAAATCAGCCTTAAGGGAAGCGCCGCCAACAAGACCACCGTCAATGTCAGCCTGTGCAAATAACTCTGCCGCATTACCAGCATTTACAGATCCGCCATACTGGATACGGATAGCTTCTGCTGTTGCTTCATCATAAATCTCAGCGATGCATGCACGGATTCCTGCACAAACTTCTTCTGCCTGCTCTGTTGTAGCTGTCTTTCCTGTTCCAATCGCCCAGATCGGCTCGTAAGCGATTACTGCTGTCTTAGCCTGATCTGCTGTTACGTTTAAGAAACCAACTTTTACCTGCTGACGGATAAAGTCCATAGTAACGCCCTGCTCTCTCTGCTCAAGAGTCTCGCCACAGCACATAATTGGTGTAATACCATGTTCAAATGCTTTTAACATCTTTTTATTTACAGTTTCATTTGTCTCTGCAAAATATTCTCTTCTCTCAGAATGTCCGAGAACTACATATTTTACACCTGCATCTGTAAGCATAGCCGGAGAAATCTCACCTGTAAATGCACCTTTCTCCTCAAAATACATATTCTCAGCACCAACCTGAATGTTACTTCCCTTGCAAGCCTCTACTACAGGAATGATATCAATTGCAGGTACGCAAAATACTACATCAACATCTTCGCTTGCTACTAATGGTTTTAACTCCTCAACTAAAGCAACTGCCTCACTTGGAGTTTTATTCATTTTCCAGTTTCCTGCTACAATTTTTCTTCTTGCCATTTTTTATCTCCTTAATCATATACATAAATGTATGTTCACCTTAATCTCAGGCCTCAATTACACTCGTCTAAAGTAATTTCGCCTTACCAAGCTCATCTCTCGCCTTTGGCTCGAATTCGCCAAGTGCGGCGAAGTAAGTTCGCACTAGGCTCAAAAAAACTCGCCAAGTGCTTACTTATCGTTAGCTGCTGCAACACCCGGCAACTCCTTACCCTCAAGGAATTCAAGAGAAGCTCCACCACCTGTTGAGATGTGTGTCATCTTATCGCCATATCCTAACTGATTAACTGCTGCTGCGGAATCACCGCCACCGATAATTGTAACTGCTTCTGTATCAGCAAGTGCTTTTGCAACTGCCTCTGTACCTGTTGCAAAATTAGGCATCTCAAAGCATCCCATCGGTCCGTTCCATACGACTGTCTTAGCATCTTTTACTGCCTCACAGAAAATCTTAGTTGTCTCAGGTCCGATATCAAGACCTTCCCAGCCATCCGGAATCTCGCCTGCTTTCACTACTTTTGAATTCGCATCATTTGAGAAATCATCAGCAATAACAGTATCTACAGGAAGTAATAATTTTACGCCCTTTTCTTCAGCTTTCTTTAACATATTCAATGCATATTCACAGTAATCTTCTTCAAGAAGAGATTTTCCTACGCTTCCGCCCTGTGCTTTTGAGAAAGTATAGGACATTCCTCCACCAATGATCAGTGTGTCTACTTTATCAAGAAGATTCTCAATTACGGAAATCTTACTGGAAACTTTTGCTCCTCCAAGAATTGCAACAAACGGTCTCTCCGGATTATTTACTGCATTTCCGAGGAAATCAATCTCTTTCTGCATAAGGTATCCTACTACAGCTGTGTCAACAAACTGTGTAACACCAACGTTTGAGCAGTGTGCACGGTGAGCTGTTCCGAATGCATCATTTACAAATACATCACAAAGTGATGCCAGATCTTTGCTGAAAGCTTCTCCATTCTTAGTCTCTTCTACTCTGTAACGTGTGTTCTCAAGAAGAATCACATCTCCATCTTTCATAGCTTCTACTGCTGCTTTTGCATTAGGACCAACTACTTCCGGATCAGCAGCGAATTTAACTTCCTGACCGAGAAGTTCTGACAGACGAACTGCAACTGGTGCAAGAGATAACTCCGGTACCGGCTGTCCCTTCGGTTTTCCGAGATGTGAGCAGAGAATGATCTTTCCTCCGTCAGCAATCAGCTTCTTGATTGTCGGAAGTGCTGCTACAAGACGGTTCTCATCTGTAATCTTTCCGTCAATAAGCGGAACATTAAAATCACATCTGCAAAGGACTTTTAAACCTTTTACATTAATATCATCAACTGATTTTTTATTAAGCATCGTTTACGCCTCCTATATTATAGATTTTAAAAAGGATCCGGTCCAAAAAGACCGGACCCTTTGTGAGTCTTTTTATATATCTATTGAAGTTCTTCGAGACTAAGCTCACTAAAAACCTCGCTAAATGTCTTAAGCTAACTCTGAGAAGTATTTGATTGTTCTTACCATCTGGCTTGTGTAAGAATTCTCATTATCATACCAGGATACTACCTGAACCTCTGTTGTTCCATTGTCTAATGGGCAAACCATTGTCTGAGTTGCATCAAACAGAGAACCAAATCTCATACCAACGATATCGCTGGATACGATCTCATCTGTGTTGTATCCGAAGGACTCATTAGAAGCTGCTTTCATAGCTGCATTGATCTCATCAACTGTTACAGTTCCTTCTACAACTGCTGTAAGAATTGTTGTAGATCCTGTTGGTGTAGGAACACGCTGAGCAGCTCCGATCAGTTTTCCGTTAAGTTCTGGAATAACAAGACCGATTGCTTTTGCAGCACCTGTGCTGTTAGGAACGATATTAACTGCTGCTGCACGAGATCTTCTTAAATCACCTTTTCTCTGTGGTCCGTCAAGTGTCATCTGATCACCTGTGTAAGCGTGGATTGTGCACATGATACCGGATTTGATTGGTGCAAGATCGTTAAGAGCTTTAGCCATTGGTGCTAAGCAGTTTGTTGTACAGGAAGCTGCTGAGATAACTGTATCCTCTGGTTTCAGTGTGTTGTGGTTAACATTATATACGATAGTTGGCAGATCGCTTCCAGCTGGTGCTGAAATAACAACCTTTCTTGCTCCTGCTTTCACGTGAGCTGATGCTTTTTCTTTGGATGTATAGAAACCTGTACACTCAAGAACTACGTCAACACCAATCTCTCCCCAAGGAAGTTCCTCTGCGTTAGCTTTTGCATAAATCTTGATTTCTTTTCCGTCAACGATGATAGAATCATCTGTTGCTTCTACTTTGTCAGCTAAAGCATACTTGCCCTGAGATGAATCGTATTTAAGTAAGTGTGCAAGCATCTTTGGAGATGTTAAGTCGTTGATTGCAACTACTTCATATCCTTCTGCTCCAAACATCTGTCTGAATGCAAGACGTCCAATACGTCCAAATCCATTAATCGCTACTTTTACTGCCATGATTAATTCCTCCTAAAAGTTTGTTATTAACTGATTACACAGTCCTTTTATACTTTATGATTAACTCTTTAGTTCGTTAAAGAATCATCAACTGCAACTATTGTACTAAATTCAATACAAAAATTCAAGTGTCTTTTCTATTTTTTCACTGATGAATTATACAATCTTATGAAAAGCAGGTTTTCTCTCTTTAAATTCTGCATAATATTTAAAGCCACAGTCTTGTAAAATCCTGACTGCTTTATCAAAATCATACGCAATATGTTCAGGTCTGTGGCCATCAGCACCGACAGTAATGAGCTCTCCTCCAAGCTCCCTGTATCGTTTTAATACATCCGGATGCGGATGCGCATATGGAAGCCCGTATTTAAGCCCTGCCGTGTTAAGCTCAATTCCTTTTCCCTTCTCGATCAAAAGCTTTAATACACTGTCAATTTCATCGGCAAATTCCTGATAAGAGTATTCTTTCTCCCTTTCGGCGCCATACCGTGTAACATAATCAATATGGCCAAACACATCAAAATCATCAAATGCGCGTATGTCTTCTGACATCTCGGTAAATACTTTGCGATAGACCTCTTCATCTGTCTTATCTCTGAAAACCTTTCTTGATGCCACATCGGAGCAATCGATACTGTGGACAGAACCAATAATGAAATCAAATGGATACTTTTTTACAAATTCTCTGTAATATTCTCCCAGATACGGCTGGAGTCCAAGCTCCACGCCAATCCTTAAATCTATCTTATCCTTGTATTGCTCCTTTACCTGTGTCAGCTTTTCAAAATACTTTTCCGGTTCGAAGATATCTTCTTCTCCCCAGTCCATAATATCTTTATCATAATGATCGGTAAAGCATATGATCTTTAATCCCTTCTCAATTGCTCCCTCTACCATCTGTTCAGGGGAGCTTTCTGAATCATGGGAAAAATTTGTATGCATATGAACGTCTGATATTATCATTTCCTACTTATCTCCTATTATCGTTCCTCCGCCGAGGACATATTCCTTATCATATAAAACCACCGCCTGTCCCGGTGTGATTGCTCTCTGAGGTTCCTCAAATGTGCAAAGGATCTCATCGTCAGCTGTCTTTTTCACAGTGCACCATGCACCTTTGTGATTGTACCTGATTTTTGCCCATACTCTCTTTTCTTCAGTCAGATCGGAAACAGACATAAAATTCAGATGATTGGCCCTGACATACTTTGACATAGATTCCTCATTCGTCCCTACTACTACTTCATTTGTCTCAGGTCGAATCTCTAACACGAATACAGGATGCCCCAGTGAGAGCCCGAGGCCTTTCCTCTGTCCTACTGTATAATGGATAATGCCTTTATGCTTTCCTACCACAGTTCCGTCTGAAGTCACAAAATTTCCGGGTCGTATTTCCTCATCTGCGCTTTCTTCTATAAAAGAAGCATAATCTCCGTCCGGCACAAAACAAATATCCTGACTATCCGGTTTATTTGCCACTTTGAGACCAATTTTTTCAGCCATTGCCCGGATCTCATCTTTTTTGTATTCACCGACAGGCATAAGAGTTTTTGACAATTGTTCCTGAGTCAGATTGTAAAGAGCATATGTCTGGTCTTTTGCACTTGTAGCTGAAGTTTGGATTGTAAATCTGCCATTAGGAAGCTTTTTGATTCTGGCATAATGTCCTGTAGCAATATAATCGGCTCCGATATCAAGACTTCTCTTTAACAGAGATTCCCATTTCACATACCGGTTACACGCAATACACGGATTCGGAGTTCTCCCATGAAGATATTCATCCACAAAATAATCTATCACATTTTCTTTGAACTCCTGCTTAAAATTCATAACATAGTATGGAATATCAAGACTTGCTGCTACTCTTCTTGCGTCATCTACCGCACTGAGCCCACAGCATCCGCCGTTCTCTTCCATGACTGTATTGTCTTCATCCTGCCAGATCTGCATAGTCACACCAATCACATCATAGCCCTGTTCTTTTAAAAGCCATGCAGCGACCGAAGAATCAACTCCCCCTGACATGCCTACCACTACTTTTTTCTTTTCCATACTAATATGCTTCTTCCTCTTCTTCCTCACCTTCGTGAATATCAGACTTTGGTTTTTCAAGCCCTTCTATCTTAATATCATTTTTCTCTGCATAATCCCACAACGCTGCATGGATTGCCTCTTCTGCAAGAAGTGAACAATGAACCTTTACCGGCGGAAGTCCGTCTAACGCTTCCATAACAGCACGATTTGTCACCTGCATAGCCTCCTGGATGGATTTTCCCTTGACAAGCTCTGTTGCCATACTGCTTGTAGCAACAGCAGCACCACAGCCGAATGTTTTAAACTTTACATCCCTGATGATCTGATTTTCATCGATATCAAGATAAATTCTCATGATATCTCCGCATTTTGCATTGCCAACAGTTCCTACACCGCTGGCATTTTCTATCTCTCCTACATTTCTCGGATGTTCGAAATGATCCATTACTTTTTCTGAATACATCTGTCAATTCCTCCTGTTATTTAAAACTAATTTTTTCATTTATTTCTCGTTTTTCTTTATAAAATCTTCATATAAAGGTGACATCTGGCGCAGGTGATTTACAATTTCTTTTAAATTATCTACAACATAATCGATGTCTTCTTTTGTAATCTCTTCATTTAATGTCAAACGAAGTGACCCATGTGCGATTTCGTGCGGCAATCCGATTGCAAGAAGGACATGTGACGGGTCGAGTGAACCCGATGTACATGCAGAACCGCTGGATCCACAGATTCCTTTCATATCCAGCATAATAAGGAGCGACTCTCCTTCTACAAAACGGAAACTGAAATTTGCATTATTCGGAAGACGCTTTGTTGGATGCCCGTTAAGTTTTGTATACGGGATCTCGTCCATAACCCGCTGGATCAGATAGTCACGGAGTTCTATTTCTTTTTCTGTACGATCTTTCATTGTGCACATTGCACGTTCTACCGCTGTTCCCAGCCCAATAATTCCAGGTACGTTTTCTGTTCCGGCACGGCGCTTTCTCTCCTGAGCTCCGCCATGAACGAAGGAGCGAATCTTTACTCCTGTGCGGATATATAAAAATCCAATACCTTTCGGTCCGTTTAATTTATGGCCGCTAGCACTTAACATATCAATATGATACTCATCGACATTAATCGGGACCTGTCCAAAAGCCTGCACCGCATCTGTGTGGAATAAAATACCATGCTCTTTTGCTATCTCTCCGATCTCTTTAATCGGCTGGATCGTTCCGATTTCATTATTTGCAAACATAACTGAGATCAGGATCGTAGTAGGACGAATAGCTGCTTTCAGATCTTCAAGCTTTACTACACCATTCTCATCCACATCAAGGTAGGTTACTTCATATCCTCGTTTTTCAAGATATTCTCCTGTGTGCAGGATTGCGTGATGCTCAATCTTGGTAGTAATAATGTGATTTCCTTTCTCTGCGTATGCTTCAGCAGTAGCTTTTAAAGCCCAGTTATCCGATTCAGAACCACCGGCTGTAAAATATATTTCATTTGTTTTAGCACCTAATGCATTTGCAATCGCTTCTCTTTTCTTTGTGATTGCTTCTTTGTTTTTCGCTGCAAATCCATAGACACTGGACGGATTCCCAAAATTTTCCGTAAAATACGGAAGCATTGCATCTACTACTTCAGGTGCAGTCTTTGTTGTTGCTGCGTTATCGAGGTATATTAGTTTGTTCATGTTCTTTTCCTCCATTTTACATTTATCATATTAAACTATAAAATCACAAATACATTTCTAACTGCCGCACATCGGCTTTTCACAGTCTCCATCCGGATTGATCCGCCTGCTTTCTGACACAAGCTCTGCTAAATTGATCTCATCAACAGTCTTTGTAATACTTTCATTGATTTTCTGCCAGACATATTTTGTGACACAGCCTCCTGAAGCGCTGCATCCTTCCTCCGGGTCAAAAGCGGCACACTTTACCGGTTCAAGACTTCCTTCCAGAGCACGGAGTACATCTCCGACAGAGATATCTTTCATATCTTTTGCAAGTACATATCCTCCCGAAGCACCCCGGATACTTTTTACAAGTCCTGCTTTTTTCAGCATTGCAACCAGTTGTTCCAGATATCTTTCTGAAATATTCTGTCTTGATGCAATACTGCTTATCGAAACCGGATCCTTTTCACTGTACCTTGCCAGATCAATAATTGCCCGAAGACCATATCTTCCTTTCGTAGAAAGTTTCAACTTTTCACCTTCTTTGTTAATTCCTAGTTATTTACTAGGCTTTCTTCTTATGTAGGATACCACCGTATAAAATGTCTGTCAAGGCTTTCATTTGCATAAAATATAATTCATTTATCTTTCGAATTCTAAGTACACTACCAAAAAGCATGCATGAATGATCGTGATTTGGAATATGTTATAACAACGATCTTCAGGAGCTATATTTATGACCGTGAAGCGTACAATATTAAAAGGAACTGTCATATTGACACTAACTGGCTTTGCCACAAGATTTATGGGATTTTTTTACCGGATTTTTTTGAGCCATACATTTGGCGAAGAAGGTGTCGGACTTTATCAACTGATCTTCCCTGTATATGCACTCTGTTTTTCACTGACCTCTGCCGGAATAGAAACTGCCCTCGCAAGATGTGTTGCCGGACGCATGTCTGCCGGAAAAGAAAAAGAAGCAAGAAATCTTTTATATACAAGCCTCTTTCTTTCTGTCAGTGCTTCCTGTATTGTCACACTTTTTCTCCAAAGATATGCAGGAATCATAGCTTCAGAGTTTTTAAAAGAAGAAAGGTGTGCCGATTTTTTAATCATTCTTTCTTACGCGTTTCCTTTCGCATCTGTCCATAGCTGTATTATCGGGTATTATTTTGGTCTGAAAGAAACTAAGATACCTGCTTACTCCCAATTAATTGAACAGATTGTCAGGATTTTATCCGTGTATTTCATTTATATTGCCGGTATAAAAAATGGAATACAGTTTGGAATTTCTATCGCAGTCGCCGGCCTTGTTACCGGAGAAATTGCCTCCTCACTTTTTTGTTTAAAAGCCATTACAAGAAAATTTTTCCTATACAGTAAACCACCAAAAATAACAGGGCATTTTTTTTCCTATATAAACTACATAAAAGAATTACTGTTTCTTTCCTGTCCATTAACTGCCAGCCGAGTTCTTTTAAATATTCTTCAAAGTATTGAGGCCATCTCAATTCCCCTGAAGCTAAAACAATATGGAATGACAACATACAGCGCACTCAGCACCTATGGTGTCTTGACCGGAATGGCTCTTCCCTGTATTTTATTTCCGTCAGCAATTACCAACTCTGTATCAACCATGCTTCTTCCTACTGTAGCAGAAGCACAGACATTAAATCACAGAAAGCAAATGGTCTCAATTATTAAGAAAAGCATTTTTTATTGTGTAATCCTTGGAAGTGCATGTTGCGCCTTTTTGCTTCTCTTCGGGCAGTGGATCGGTTATTACCTGTTCACAAGCCGCCTCGCCGGTGATTTTATTGTCACGTTAGCATGGATGTGCCCTTTTTTGTACACTAATACAACTCTTATAAGTATTATAAATGGTATCGGTGAAACAACTCTTTCTTTTCTCATTAATACAATATGCCTTGGGATAAGAATTAGTGGTGTGTTCTTTTTCATTCCTGGATTCGGGGTGAAAGGATATCTGTGGGGACTGCTCATAAGTCAGTTTTGCACATTTATCCTTAGTATAATTTATCTGAATCAATATCTCAAAAAAACGAAAAGCCCCTGACAAAGGAGCTTTTTTCACGATACACTAATTTTACAACGTTCGGACAAACATCTGCATGATAACAGGATTTACATAGGCTTCAAGCAGAATCCCAAGACCAAGAGACAAAAGAAAAACAACTGTTTTAGAAAGATTCCATCTGATCTCCGGATAAGAATAAAGATACCAGAGCAAAAGGAGATATCCTGCCACATAAAACACAAAATGAGGAATCAGAGCAATAAAACATAGAAGGACTCCCTTGATTCCCATTTTCATTACTGCTGACGTAAGAAGAAGACCACTTGAGAAGCCTGTCCATAGGAGAAATGCTGACACAACACCTTTTCTCATTCCGGTAGACCCTAACGCTGAAAGTAAGATGACAGGACCAAGCCTTATCTTCATCACATACCAGAGGTATTTTATCGTATCAATATCAGCGATACTGTATTGTCTCAAAAAATATTCATTAAATATGCCCATACTCGTAATATAATCTTTCGATTGAAAATTTGCATATAAAATACCGCCAAAAAAACCCAGCATATAATAAAAAGCAAAAAGCTTCTTTTTTTCCTGTATCTTCACAAAACACGCTCCTTCGCTCAAGATACTTCATTATATGTCTGGGTTTTTCGTATTATGTTGATTTTTTCTATTTTACAAATTTATCTGCATATGCAAGGATAGCAGCCACTGTCTTTGAATCTTCCATCTCACCAGCATATATTTTTTTCTTCAACTCTTCCAACGTATATGCCTTTACAGTTACATATTCTGCTTCATCCAGTTTCTGTACGGATGGTTTTAAATCCCTCGCTACATAAATGTCGATTTTTTCATTACACAGTGCAACAGTTGTGCGAAGTGTAAGAAGCCATTCAAGATTATCTGATCTATATCCTGTCTCTTCTTCCAATTCTCTTGCCGCGCATTCTATTCCTGGTTCTCCCGGTGCATCCAGCTTTCCTGCCGGAAGTTCCAGTGTCTCCCTTTCCAGAGCATTTCGATACTGTGTCACCATGAGAATCCTTCCATCTTCAAGTACCGGTACAACTGCCGCTGCTCCATCATGGTGAATATAATCCCACACCTCTTTTGTACCATTTGCAAATTCCATATAATCTTTATAAACTTTAACAACCGTTCCTTCATATGCCAATTCTCTTTTTACGCGTTTTACCTCATCACTCATATTCATTCTCCTCTTTTAACCAGTCTCATCAGACCATTCTACTTCATCTGATAATATCATACTTCAATTATTATGTAAAATGAAAACAGAACCGGAAAAATCCGATTCTGTTTATATTTATCTTCTACTTGGCATAATCAGTAACTCGTGACTCACGAATTACATTGACTTTAATCTGTCCAGGATATTCCAACTCATATTCAATCTGTTTTGCAATATCTCTGGCCATTAATACCATATCTGCATCCGATACTTGCTCTGGAACTACCATAACACGAATCTCTCTACCTGCCTGAATAGCAAAAGATTTATCAACTCCCTTAAACTGGTTGGTGATATCTTCTAATTGTTTTAACCTGTTTGTATATGTTTCCAATGTTTCTCTTCTTGCACCCGGTCTTGCTGCAGAAATCGTATCTGCCGCCTGAACAACACATGCAATCAGAGTCTGCGGCTCTACATCGCCATGATGCGCTTCTACTGCATTAATTACAGTAGCCGATTCTTTATATTTTCTGCAAAGGTCTACACCAATCTGAATGTGTGAGCCTTCCACATCATGATCAATGGATTTACCAATGTCATGTAAAAGTCCGGCTCTTTTTGCCACTCTGATATCCAGACCAATTTCACCAGCTAAAAGTCCGGCAAGCTGAGATACTTCCATAGAATGCTTTAACGCATTCTGACCATAGCTTGTTCTGAATTTCATTCGACCAAGAAGCTTGATAAGTTCCGGATGTATTCCATGAACTCCAACTTCGAGGGCTGCTGCTTCACCTTCTTCACGAATCATTGCATCTACTTCTTTTTGCGCCTTCTCAACCATCTCTTCAATCCTTGCCGGATGAATTCGTCCGTCAACAATTAATTTTTCAAGCGCAATTCTCGCTACTTCTCTTCTTATTGGATCGAAGCCAGATAATACAACAGCTTCAGGCGTATCATCAATAATCAGTTCTACACCGGTCATTGTCTCCAGTGTACGAATATTACGTCCCTCTCTACCAATAATTCTGCCTTTCATCTCATCGCTTGGAAGCTGCACAACTGAAATCGTAGTCTCTGCTACATGGTCAGCTGCACATCTCTGAATCGCAGTAACAACATATTCTCTTGCCTTTTTATCTGCTTCTTCCTTTGCCTGAGCTTCCAGCTCTTTGACTAATTTTGCAGTGTCATGTTTCACATCTTCTTCAACAGTTTTCAACAAATATTCTTTTGCTTGTTCGGAGGTAAGTCCTGAGATTCTTTCTAGTTCCTGTACTCTTTGTCTGCCCAGCTCTTCCACTTTCGCTTCGCGCTGTTTCAGCTGTTCTTCTTTTGCTGCAAATCCTGCTTCACGCTTCTCGATGGCATCGGACTTTTTGTCTAAAGCCTCTTCCTTGGAAAGGACACGTTTCTCATAACGCTGTAACTCTGCTCTTCGTTCCTTGGTCTCTTTTTCAAGTTCATTCTTATTCTTGATAGATTCCTCTTTAATTTCCAAGAGAGACTCCTTTTTCTTTGCTTCAGCCGTCTTCACTGCGTCATCAATGATCTCACGCGCTTTTGCTTCTGCATTTCCAATCTTAGACTCAGCATTATTCTTCAGACTGGAAACCGTAATAAAATGACTGATGACTGCCGCTACTATGATAAGCACTACTGCAATTGCAATAATGAATCCACTACTTAGCACAGGAGCACCTCCTTATTTAGTTTTCATTGTACAAATACAACACTTAAATTTTATACTGTTTTAACAAAGATGTCAAGCATTCCACTCAGAAACTTGTATCACTTGACGTATATCATCATACCTGAAACCTTTACGTGTGAGAAAACCAAGTATTTTCTGCGTTTCTTTCCAATCCGCAGTTTCCGGATCATACTTTTTTTTGCGAAGAAGCGCCTCTATTGCTTCTTTCGCATCATCTTTCCCGTAACATTCTAAAAAAGCCTGTTCAACCACATCCTGGCTGAGACCTTTTTGTATCATCTGTGCATAAAGCTCTTTTTTGCTTTTTTTCTCTTTTCTGCTGTCAATAAAATTCCTGGCATAATCAGCATCATTAATATATCCAAATGATTTTACATATGCAATTGCTTCCTCGATAATCTCATCTGTATACTGATCTCTCTTAAGTTTTTGGCGAAGCTGTGCTTCCGTGCGCCCCATATCGTTTAAAAGGTGTAACGCACGGAGTTTTGCTCTTTTCAATACAACTTCCTTACAAATCTTATCATACATTTCTTTTTCAATTTTTTGCCCGACTGTAATGCGATAACGAGAAAGTTCGCCTTTGTATAATACAAAAGCGAACTTTTCATCTATATACACTTTAAACCTTGTCTTTGTCACAGCCTCAGTTTTTGTGACGATCATCTGTTTTTAAATCCCCCACTCTTATTCCTGCTGCTCTTTTTCTTCTTCCTTAGCGGTTCTCTTTCGTGTAGCCTTCACCGGCGTTTCCTTATCTTCCGGTTCTTTTACTTCACCACCGAACTGATAATGTTCACGGATCTTTTTGTCCAACTCTTCCATCACATCCGGATGTTCGGAAAGATAATTCTTTGCATTTTCACGCCCTTGTCCTATCTTCTCTCCATTGTATGCAAACCATGCACCACTTTTATTCACAAGATTCAGATTAACAGCCAAATCTAAGATGTCACCTTCTTTTGAAATGCCTTTTCCAAACATAATATCAAATTCTGCTTCTTTGAACGGAGGCGCAATCTTATTCTTTACAATCTTAACACGCGTTCTGTTACCAATCATCTCCCCGCTCTGTTTCAAAGTCTCAATCCTGCGCACATCCATACGGATAGATGCATAGAACTTCAACGCACGTCCGCCTGTCGTTGTCTCTGGATTACCAAACATTACACCGACCTTTTCACGGAGCTGGTTGATAAAAATCACAACACAGTTTGATTTACTGATAACCGGAGTGAGTTTTCTAAGCGCCTGCGACATCAGTCTCGCCTGAAGACCTACATGAGAATCTCCCATATCCCCCTCAATCTCCTGTCTGGGTACCAGTGCCGCAACAGAGTCAATAACGATAATATCCATAGCACCGGAGCGCACCATCGTCTCCGCTATCTCGAGAGCCTGATCTCCGCTGTCTGGCTGGGAAATATAAAGTTCATCAATATCGACTCCTATATTCTTGGCATATACGGGATCCAGCGCATGCTCTGCATCAATAAATCCTGCAATACCTCCTCTTTTCTGTACTTCCGAAATCATATGTAATGCCACGGTAGTCTTACCACTTGATTCCGGACCATAGATCTCTATCACACGTCCTTTTGGAACTCCACCGAGCCCAAGTGCAATATCAAGACTCAAAGAACCTGTAGGGATCGTCTCAACAGCTACCTGTGCCGCCGGATCTCCTAACTTCATTACTGTTCCTTTACCAAAATCTTTCTCTAATTTCGCAATTGCTGCCTCTAATGCTTTCTGCTTATTTTCATTAGCTGCCATAATTAATTCTCCTTTTCGCTATCGAACGAATGTTCGTATCTGATTATTATAGTATTATACTTATTTCAAAATGTCAATAGTAAAAATCACCGACAATAATTCAAATATCCCTCGAAGATAAAAAAATCATACCATACCAGACTTCTTTTATCAAGAAAATACCACAGTGGATGTTTTCATTCCTCCAAACATCCACTGCGGTATTTTTTCTCATTTCTGATGTATTCTTCTGTTCTTAAGCTTCTTCAAATTCACAAGTATCAAGCCATTCATCAAACTTATCGATTACCTGCTCATATTCTTCTTCATCCTCAATATAGATCAATTCATGGTCATCGCCGCCTGATGGGTCTTTCTTAAATTCATAGAACCATACGTCTTCTGAATAATCACCATTTTCATCCAGTTCAGTAAGTGCCACATATTCTTTCCCATTCATTTCCAATGTAGTAAGAATCGCACATTCAATCTCTCCGTCATCCGTAAAGAGTGTGACAGTATCAACTTCCAACTCCAATTCTTTTCCCATAAAAACAGTTTCCTTTCATTAAAATAAATTTCTCAAAAAATTAATCTAAACCGTTCTTATGATAACATATCTATCGCTAAAATGATATGAAAAATTATTCTCTGTCGGCACATTTCATCAATTTTTTTAAAGTTTCAGAAGTTGTATATAAAGATACTTCCTCACTTCCGCTCTCTGTTCTGATTTCCGCATATACGCTGCTTCCCATCAGATCCAGAATTACCACAGAAGATGACCAGTAATCTTCTCCATAACAAAGACTGCCTTTCACTGATTCAATCACATCCTGATCACGGACCACATAGATATCCTCTTCATCCTTTTGTTCATTATATTCTATTATTTCAATCTTATGGATATCAATATCTTTCATGGATGTCTTAATATCTACTTTAAGCTCATCCTGGATATAAGCAATAGTCTTTTTAAAAGTTGGATAGATATTATAATAATCTATCATATCACCATAAATATTATCATTACTTTGATGTTCAACAATGATCTGTCCACAAGGGAGCATTTCCTTCGCTGTTTCATAATCAAATTTTGAAAACTCGTCCAGATAGATCCGGAAAAGTTCTGAACGTTGCTCTTTTGTAATATCAAGTTCTCTATATTCTGCCGGATAAGACAGGGAAACGGCTGTCACCAGGGACCAGTCTGCTGTATAGAGAGAATATGTATCTTTTCTATATTGCTCATCATCAAATACATCACTTATTAGTTCACTCTGGAGTTCTTTGTCAAGAACGTAGCAACGCGTTTTTTCTTTTCCGTTACTGAGCCTGTACTTTACGACATAAGAATCATACTGTCCGGATTTCCTACTGCTAAACTCCTTTGCATTCCTGTCATTATTTTCTACAACTTTATTTAGTGTAATGAGTACTTTTTCCAGGGTTTCTCCTGTAACTCCCTTTCTCTCTTTTCCCCAATAACAGTCATCGCCTGTACCCATGCTCGGTGTATTAATAATAATCGAATCTACCTCAGATTCTTTCGGAAGAAAACTGTCATATCCCCCAAGATCCATCCAGAAGAATCCTACAATCACAAAAGCAACACACATTGAAAAGAGCATCTGTTTTTTATGCGCCCAAAGACCTCGCACATCAAAACGATAGATACATTCAATAATACCATGAAAAAGTGCTGCGCCAATAACAATTCCTATGATGATCCATTCTTTTCGCACTGAAACTGACAATGCAAATAAAATCATTCCTGTACAGATTGCCATAGGTATCACGATCAAAATACGAACAAATGGTTTTGTTTTAGGAAATGCCATAGATTTCCCTGCCATTTCTGAAGGTCTCTTTTCAAACAGAATGTAATCTGTTATCAGCAGAAATATGATCCATGCGCATAAAATACCAAATTCACCTATATGCCTTTTCCAGGTCCAGCTATCGTAGTCTCTCAATAACTTGAATCCGACAGAAATCGGAGACAGATAGTCAAATCCGCCCAGCCACTGACTCTGTGTACAATAAGTCTGAAAGAATGCCTGAGCAAGAGTTGGATATAAATTTCTGATAATCACCGGAAAATACCATGCCAGAACACCAAATCCCAAAAAGGCCGTAAATGTATTTCCCGTCAGAAGCATTGCAGATGTCATTAATAGATATGATGCCAGGAACATCGCAAAATAACAGATAACAGATGTCACAGTATTAAAGAAAAATGTTTTACTAAAACATCCCACACAAGCGACAACAATACATTTTAATAACATAGTAACTGTAAGCGGTGCCAAAAAGAGAAGAAAATCATTTGAAAAAATAACAAATAAAGAATTCCTTCTTGTTATTGGAAGTGAATGATAAAAATCAACTTCAACTTTTGAATGTAGATAATGAAATGCGCTTGTTGCTAATAAAACTCCAGCAAACACCGAAAATATCCCCATCATGAACTCCGGTTCCGACAATGCTGTGATTTCTTTTAATATAGAATCAAATTTCATTGTTTCATCTGCGAAATATTCATTCTGCACTGACATAATAAACCCTATAATATGTCCGACAAAACACAAAAGTACAATAGAGATCATTCCAATCCTGTGTTTTGTATTTTCTCTTCTCAAACTAGAAAACGAGATTTTTGATGTCATATCCAATCACCTCCGTTTCGCAGATAAATATCTCTTCTAATGACAATGGCAATATTTCTTCATAGACCGGATTCAGTTCTTTTAATTTTCTCAGGGTTTCCTCCTCATCGCCTCTGACAACCATCGAAATCAGACGACCTTTTTGCTTCATTTTCACAATATCAAACCTATTATACAATGAGATTTCCTCATTCTCCTGAAAGACACACTGTACCTTATGTATATTACATTTAAGATCTTCAAGATCTTTTGATAAAAGAACTCCTCCTGCATGCAGAAGTCCAATATGATCACAGATGTCTTCCAGTTCTCTCAGATTATGAGATGCAATGATCGGTGTCAGCCCTCTCTCATCTATTTCTTTCGCAAAGATACTTTTTATTCCCTGCCTCATCACAGGATCCAGTCCGTCAAAAGTCTCATCACAAAACAGATAAGGTACATTTACACATAATCCTAATATGATAGAAAGCTGCTTTTTCATACCTTTTGAGTAAGTCTGTATTTTTCTGTCTCCATCCAGACTAAATCTTTTAAGGAAATCCTCATATTTTCCATTCTGAAATCCCAGATAATACTTGTGGTAGAATCTACCCATATCATTTGCAGTGGCATTCGGGAAAAAATACTGATCATCTGACATATAGAAGCATTTTTTCTTTGCTTCCGGGTTATCCCATACGTTTTGTCCGTCAATGAAAATCTCACCGCTATCAGGTTTAAGAACCCCCGCCATCATGCGAAGGAGAGTACTTTTTCCGGCTCCATTTGTCCCAAGCATTCCAAAAACGTTTTGCGGTTGGATGATAAAACTGACATCTTTGACTGCTTCTGTCTTTTCAAATTTTTTTCTGACTTTATTTATCTCAATCATCTTTCCGCCTCCTCTGCTGCTTTTCTTATCACTTCTACAAGCACTTCTTTTAAAATTCCCTGCCTCATGCATGATTCTGCATAACGTTCAAATTCTTTCAGTAACTTTCCTTTCTGCTTTTCTTTCAAACTCTCGCTTGCCTGTACAAAATTTCCGACTCCTTTTACACTGTAAACAAATCCTTCTCTCTCCAATTTTGTAAAAGCTCTTTGTATCGTATTTGGATTAATGGATAGTTCAACAGCAAGTGCACGAACAGAAGGAAGCTTTTCATCCTCTTCCAAAACACCGCTCAAAATCAATGTCTTAAAACGCTCCGTAACCTGTTCGTAGACTGGATGCCTGTCGTTATAATCAATAAGAATCATAGCTCCTCCTTTCATTACAAAGCCAAAATGCGAAAAGTGTATTAATCTTCTTAGTACGCTTATAACATAATAAATTTCTATGAGTCAATAAACTTCATAGAACCTTAATACTTCTTTAAACATTTCACAATTTTCTATTGTCAGCCTATCTCAAGAACTTTTCACAGGCATACCCACTCAAGTACTTTTCCTACACACCATTCCATATCTCTTTTTTCAGCGGATTCAAGTGTAACAATATCGTACCGTTTGATTTCCTCACCGTTCAACAGGTATATATATTGACCTGCCTTTTCTCCTTTTTCTACCGGTGCTTCTAAATAAGGCTCTATCTCTTTATTTATCATTACCTTCTCATTTTCTTTCAGTAAGACCATAAGTTCTTCTTTTTCTCCCTCTCTCTGCTCTAACCCTACCGGAACTCTACACCCTAATCTGTAACTGTCCTTAGTATCCACTCCTCCTCTTACCGGAAGTTCTATATCCGACATCTTTTCATATACATCTCGATACCGATAGTGCGAGAGAGCATACTCCATCAGTTTTCTCGTATCTTTCCATTTATAGCTCTTATTTCCGGGCCACCCACAGGCAAGAAGCGTTACGATAAAAGTTCTTTTTTCCTGCTTAAGCGCTCCCACATAGCAATACCCTGCCTCCGCTGTAAATCCTGTTTTTCCAGAAAATGCTCCATCCATCATATCCAGAAAAGCATTATGATTACTACAGGAAAAATTGCGTTTCTTTTCCACATCTGTAAAGGAATAATCCTTTGTGCCTGTAATCTTAAGAAACTCCTCTTTTTTTGAAGATTCACAGATACAATACCTCATAATACTTGCAAGATCTGCTGCAGTGGTGGCATGAATACCCTCTTCATCTTTCCCGTCCAGTCCATTAGGTGTTACAAAATGCGTGCTCTCGCATCCGATTTCTTTCGCCTTTTCATTCATGAGTTCTGCAAAAGCTTCTACCGTACCACCAATTGCTTCTGCGATTACAACTGCACTGTCATTATGCGATTCCAGCATTAAAGAATACAAAAGATCTCCGATATAATATTTTTCATTACTCTGCACTCCAAGGCGTACTTTGGGTTGTTTCGATGCATACTCAGATACAACTGCAATCTGATCTTTATCCATGTGTTCTAATGTCACAATACATGTCATAATCTTTGTTGTGCTGGCCATGGGGCGGATTTCATTCTCATTTTTTCCAAATAAAATACGCCCACTGTCAGCATCCATAAGTACTGCTGACTGGGCGTAAAGTTCTCCCGGCTCGTCCCCGGCTTCCTCTACCGTTTCCTGCAATTTGATTTCTTCATTTTCTTTCTGGTCATTTATAAAATATGAATTTTCAAAAATCACTACAGAAATACATTGTACAAAAATCAAAACTGCAAGAATCAGTCTCAACCATCTTCCTCTTCTCATTTTCCGCACCATCATTTTGATATCATTGAAATATATGCGAAAACTTAAAATCTTATGTACAGATCCTCTCACACATTATAAATCAAGCTTAAGCTGTACTTCTTCTTCTGCCTCCGTTTTCAGAGACTCCACCTGTTCCGGATTCATACTTGGGAGATCTTCTACAGACTGTATCCCGAATCTTCGAAGGAATTCTTCTGTCGTTCCAAACAAAATAGGTTTTCCCGGTGCATCCAGACGTCCAACCTCACATACAAGGTTATATTCCACAAGCTTGTTCACTGCATGGTCGGATTTTACCCCTCGGATCTTCTCTATTTCAAGCTTTGTTACCGGCTGTTTATATGCAATAATTGAGAGAGTCTCTAAAAGGACATCTGTAAGAACATAACGTTTTGGCTGTTTCGCAATCCTTATCAGATATTCATACATCTCTGCTTTCGTACACATTTGATAAGAGTCCTCAAGCTCTACGATCCTCACTCCACGATCCTCTTCTTTATATTTATCCATCATCTGATGGATCATCTTTCTGGTTGTATTCTCATCATGCTCAATGGCGGATGCAATTTTGTTAAGCTCGACGGAATCTCCCATTGTAAAAAGAATCGCCTCTATAATTCCCTCTATTCTCTTAATTTCCAATGTTTCCATACCTTTCTCTCTTTCAAACCTAACACAGCTGTGATGCAATCATGATATCATCAAACGGCTGCTTTTGTTCAATCAATATCGTTCCTTCTTTCATAAGCTGTAAAATTGCCAGAAAAGTTACTACTACCTGGGTTTTCGAGCTCTGTTTTGTAAGAAGTTTTCGAAAGCTGAAACTTTTGTGTGCTCTGGCATAATTTGTCACATACTCAAGCTTATCCGGTAAAGTCACTTCCTCTTTTTCCAGCTTTCCGAATTTGCTCCTGACCGGATCGATCTTATCCACCTGACGCTTCATAACATCATTAAAAATGCGGTTTAACTTCGAAAGCGTCAGATCTCCAAGAAGTTCATCCAGATCCACCGGTTCCACATAATCCAGCACTTCATCCGGAATTGCAGGTTCTCTGTACAGAGTACGTTCACCTTCTACCTGACGGTCACGAAGCTCATAAGACATATATTTATACATCTTATATTCCAGCAGTTGTTCCACAAGCTCCTGCCTCGGATCTTCTTCCTCGCCCTCTTCATTGACCTCGGCCGGAAGAAGCATCTTACATTTGATATCCAAAAGAGTAGCCGCCATCACCAGAAATTCACTCATAACATTTAGATCTTCTTTTTCCATGGCATTAATATAAGCCATATACTGATTCGTGATCTCTACAATCGGAATATCATAAATATCTATTTTATTTTTATCTATCAAATGTAAAAGAAGGTCAAGAGGACCTTCAAATACCTGTAATTTTACCGGAATACCCATATTTTCCCTCACAATATCTGCGGATTTCATACACTTCGTAATACTGTATTATACAGGATTTCTTATATTTTCTCAAGCAAAATAGTCATAGCTTTTCAACTATGACCAAAATCATATATCTTTCCTACGTGGTAGTTTTTTCACGCAGATTCAGTACAATCAGCTCTGCCGGATTAAACAGACGAACCTTTATTGTATGGACACCAAGCCCTTTACTTACTACAATATCCGAATCCCCTTCTCTGTAATGATCACCAGAATACTTAGGGAACAATTGAAAAGCCGGAGAAATCACACCTGTCACGCCCGGTATCCTCACAACTCCGCCGTGAAGATGCCCGGATAAAATAAGATCTGCGCCCCAATCTACATATTTTCTCATATAAGTCGGATTATGAGCCAGCAAAATCTGATACATATTTTTCTGCGGTTCCCCAATCCGGTCTGTAATCTCTTCTGCCGACAGTGGCACCTCATGAAAATGAGCATAGCACTCTTCCGGTATCTCTAAGCCGGTGATATTTACCCTGCACTGTTCAAACAGAAAATCCCTGGAATCATTTTCAAGAAAATAAACACCTGAAGCTTCAAGCTTTTCTTTATAATCTTCATAAGACTGTTCGTAATCCTCTGGATTTTCCTTTCGCCTCTGCTCGTGATTCCCATTTGCATAATATATCGGAAAATACTTCGCAATTTCCTTTACAAATGAAAGTGCCGGTTCATAAGAATACTGGGCCTTCTTAACAAACATATCTCCTCCAATCAGAATTAACGCCGGTTCTAACTCTCTGATCTTTCGAATCAGGGTCTCATTATTACGTCCGTATTCCTGATTATGGAGATCGCTCAAAAAAACAATTTTACCAGATGATCCTATCCCTTTCAGTTTCTCAGAAGAGATTTCATAAGTAACCACTTCAAAATGATGAAGCTCCCGATAAATCTCGATAAGCAGGGCAGCGGAAATAATCGCTATGATAATTAATATGATTTTCAAAGTCTTTCTCCTCGCAAATATATTTTTATCCCCTTCAAAAGCACTTTGATATTATATAATTATTCTTCTCTTTTTTCAATTTCCATCGTCATTTTTTTTAATGTTTTCAGATACAGGAAACATGCGAGCACCAGCGACAGCACATCCGCTACCGGCTGCGCCCATACAAGTCCGCTCATCCCTATCATTTTATTCAGGATAAACAGTGCTGGAATATAAATGAGCCCCTGCCTGCTGATATTGATAATCAGTGCAGCTGTTGCTGCTCCCATAGCCTGCAAAGCATTGATCAGCACATAGAAAACTCCGAACAAGAAACCTGTTGTGAGAAGTATCTTGGTAAACTGCACAGCATAACCAAAAGCAGTCTGATCAGTCAAAAAAACACTGACAATCTGATTCGTAAACAAGAAACATAATCCTGTCAAAGCCACTCCAAGTACTAATGCAAAAATCTTTTATATTTACACTCAATATGGATTTCCCTTTTAAGAAATAAAAGATATAATATCCCGCACCGACTACATTTCCAACGACCGTTGCAATTGCGGCACCGGCGATATCCCAGTGGAAGAAAAGGATGAAAACAGGATCAAGGATAACATTTAAAAGATTTCCAAGAAGCATTCCCATCATTGCTTTACCGGATTTTCCTTCCGCACGGATGACATTCGAATAACAATTAGAAATCAGTACAAACGGTCCACAAAAAACTACAATCAGAAGATATGTTTTTGAAAAATTCCATGTATCAGCACTTGCCCCCACCACTCTTAATATGGAATCCATAAATAGTAACATACACACCGACATCAGTAATCCTATGATCACACACGACCACATGCAAAATGAGCAGACCTTCTTTGCATAAGAAAGACGCCCTTCTCCCATTGCTCTTGATATCACAGAGGTACCTCCTATACCAAAGATTGTTCCTACAGCCATAAACAGCAGAAAGACAGGGGTGGCCAGCGAAACTGCAGCCACCTGCAGTGCATCATGCGTCTGCCCGATAAAAAACGTATCAGCCAGATTGTAAACCAAAACCATAAGCATAGCCATCATTGCAGGTAATGCATTTTTTAAAATTGCCTGTGACACAGGTGCTTTACTGAAAATCCCCATATTTTTGTTTTCCATTTTCTATTCCTCCTTATTTTTCATTCTAATCGCAAGCGTTTGATAGTATGCGATTGATATGTGTATATAAATATCTGCTGTAACAGCAGATATTTCAACCATTCATTGTTTCATTTACAAGTTTTAATAATCTGATAAATATTTCCCTCTCCGAATCAGAAAGATTTGACAAGAGCTTCTCTTCAGACTGGATCATATTTTTTTCAGCGCTTTTACAAAACGCCTCACCTAATGAAGTAATCTCAACATATTTGATTCTTTTATCGTCTCTGTCCCCCGACACAGACACCAACTTTTTCTGCTCCAGTCTTGAAATCAGCCCTACTGTTGTTGACTGTGCCAGCATAAGAACCTTTTCCAGCTCTTTAAAAGACATTTTTCGAGATGGTGTTTCAATGATCGCATGAAGTGCCCGCATCTGTGAAAACGTTAAATTATTTTCTTTCAGCTGCTGATTGCATTCTTTCTCAAGCGCATTATGAATCTGCATGATCATCATGCCACATGTATCATTCCGATTCATTTTCACTGAAACACCTCCTCTGATTAAACCTCTAATCCGGTTGTTTTCTCTCCTTTTTCTTCGGCTTCTCTTCTGCAGATTTCTTCAAAGTCTTCTATCGCATCCTCGGAACCCATCATCCAGAGAATGTCGCCTGCCTCAATCAGAGTTGTAGCAGTCGGAAGTTCAAGAATTTTACTGTAAGGCGTTTTCAGTCCTACGATCATAAGATGATAGCGGTCCTGAATCCTTGACTCTCGGATCAGCATATCACAGAATGTATCTGTTGGCAATACACGATACTCAATACAGCTAAGTGGTGACTGTTTCTCTGTGTCACCATAACCCATAAAATCTTTCAGTGTTGAAACAGAATATTTTTGTCCGACATCCTGATAATCACGGAATCTGTCAAGTGCCTTTGCAACACCAACTGCAAATACACGATCTCCGCTATATACATGAACACTTCCGCCCGGAACAAGAATAATCTCTGTCTTTCTTTCAATCTTAATAATAAATACATTCTGTCTGCGTCCCCAGTAAAGTTCTGCAAGAGTTTTTCCAGCATACTCTGCATCTTTTGGAACTACGAAGGACATAACTTTGTAATCGCTTTCGAAACTGTCCACAGATCCCGGTAATGTGATCGTTGAGTTCGATTCTGACATACTTGCAAAGAGGAACGCAGCTCTTGTAAGTGTTGAGTACTGTTTCCTTGCCCTGTAGTCTTTCAGATACAACACTCCACCGGCGAGCATCCATGCTACGAAGATAAAGATTGCTCCTCCACCCATGAATACCGGCTGTCCAGGTACAAACAAAAGAATAAATAACCCTGTCATACAGATTGCCGCAAACCATGCCATCGGCAAGCCTCCCGGAATCTTATATGGTCTTTTAAGTGCCGGCTCTTTCTTTCTGAGAACAATCAGGCAAAATGCTGTGATCATCCAGCTTGCCACATAACCCGCTGCAGAGAAACTTGTAAGTGAACCAATCAAACCACTTCCTAAAAATGGTCCAATCAGAGATGCAACCAAGCTGACTTTTAATGCATTAATCGGTGTTTTGTAAACCGGGTGCTGTCTTGATAAGCTAAATGGTACAATACTTACTCTTGCCATGGCCATGAGTATCTGTGAAGATGCCATCATAAAACCATTCCAGGTCGTAAGAAGACCGCAAACCGCGCCAAACAAAATCAGTACATATAAAACATTTCCAATTCCACCCGGATAGAGTGAACGGAACATCAGTGCCGCAGCCGGATTTGAAAATTTGATAAAATCTTTCCATGGAAGAGCTCCGCCTAACGTAAAAAGAAGTAATGCGTAGAAAAGACAGGATAACACAACTGTGATCACTACAGTTTTTCCTACCCCTTTCGTATCTCCGCCGGCACTTTCAATTCCCTGGGGGATTGTCTCAAATCCAGCAAGGAAGAATGGTACAGATGCAAGGATGGAGGCCATACCACCGATAAATGAGCTGTGGCTTCCTGTTCCTGTATTCTCATAAAATGGCTGCAGATTTCCAACATAATTGCCTCCCACGGAATAATTGTAATGAACGCTCCGAACGCAGCCCATCCTGAAATAAATGCAATTCTGTCACCAAACGCACGGAATGCATACGCCATACCACCACCGGATACAGGAAGCATGGTACAAAGCTCACAATAACAAAGAGCAATTGGCACCATAAGAATCATTGCCACCAAATATCCTGCTGCAGCTGGCAGCGGACCTCCACTGCTGTTCATCCAGCTATTGATTGAAACTGCCCAACCGACTCCTACAATCGCCCCAAAGCCGATACAAAAAAATCAATAGCAGATACACCTTTCTTTTTCTCCATCTCCTTTTTTCCTCCTATAAGATAACCTCATACCATTTTATTAATTATGCATTGTATCCATATATTAATGTAATTTTTTTATTATACTATTAGATTGTACAAACCACAATAGACTTTAAGATGAAACTTTCTAATCTTTAAGATCAAACTTTCTAATCTTTGTGATGGCACAAATGAAAGAGGCATCTTTCACGCTGAAAGATGCCTTTTCATTTCTACTGATAAACTTTTTTAAATTCGTTCTTAGCCTAACAGCAGCAAGCTGAATACCAATGTAAAAAGCGCTACCGTCTCTACGATACCTACTACGATAAAGTAGTTCGCTGTACCTTTTCCTGTTGCTCCCAATGCATCCGCAGCTGCTGCAGCACATTTTCCCTGGAACAATCCGGAAAGACCAATTGCGAGACCTCCAAAGATACCAACTCCAAGAGCAAGACCCGGATCTCCACCGCCTGCCATTGCAGATTTAATAAAGTTCATAAGAAGGAAGCCATAAATTGTCTGTGTAAGAGGTGCACCAGAAAATGCGATCATAATGAACGGTGCTGGTTTTCCACTTGCATAACATTTCTTCCATGCTCCAACTGATGCCATTCCGGCAAATCCTGCACCAAATGCTGATCCTGAAGCGGACAAACCAAGTGCAGCTGCCATTCCAACAAATGCTAAATTCATAATTATTCTCCTTTATCTTTATAAATACTATTTTTTAATCTTATCGTTGACTTTAAATGGTTCATATGCAATTCCTGTCCATTCCAGACCAGCCTGCCCTGAGAACTCCAGAACATTCAGTCTGACTCCATGTACTACGACTGAAAGGAAACACATGATAATATTAAGTCCATGTCCAATTAACACTACCACTACACCAAGGATCATGAGAGGACCATGGAAACCGGCCGCAATTCCGTTAAAACTCTGGGAGATGGCAAGACCTGCCATACCAACCGCAAACAGACGGATATAACTCATTACATTACCAAAACAGCTGATCGTATTTAAGAATACTGTAAACGCATCCGCCAATCCTGCTTTGATTCCCTGTGCAAATGTTCGGTCCGGCGACATTCCTCCAAAGAGTACTACCGTGACAAACGCAACACCAATGAGTGCGAATACCGGCTTAATATTAATCTGCTCTCCAATAACCAGGTAAAGTGATAACAAATACATTGCTACAATTGCTATGAGCCAACCTAAATCTGCCACCCAGCTTAAATTCTTCTCAGCGATCTTTTTCTTGATAGAAATTAAACTTCCAAGTGCCATCTGAATTGCTCCGATGGAAAATGAGAACTTCATGATCGTGTTCTGCTGAGTAAGAGCTGTCACACCAAAGTACTCCGGGTAACTGGCAAAATTAGGGATTACCATTGCTTTAAGAAGCGGAACTTCCATGGCCTTTTCCATACCAAACCATGTACCGGTAATCGCTCCCCATATAATTGTCGAAATTGAAAGTACCAATAACAAATAAACTGTATTATCTCGTTTCTTTGATTTCGCCACATATGCAATGGTTCCGATAAGAATGAGGAGACCATAACCAGCGTCGCCAATGATCATTGCAAAGAACAATGTAAAAAACAGGAAGAACCAAAGTGAAATATCTGATTCTCTATATCCAGGCAAGATACCCAGAATATCAAACACTGGTTTAATTAATCCCGACAGTTTTCCGTATTTTACTTTTGTAGGAATCTGTGTATCTTCCAAAGACACGTCTTCCTGCGCCCATGCCCACTTATTATCTCTGGCTGCAGTTTTAAATTTATCCAGCTCTTCCTCTGGAAGATATCCTGAAATCCAGACAAAATCGTCATCATTTTCTGCAGTCTCACTTGCGGAAGAATAATTCTCTGCATTCTGAGCCTTGAGCATCTGAACCTGAAAGCTGGAATCATACACAGCAGCTTTCTTCAAGACTTCCTCACACTCAGCAATTTCCTGCTGAGCTTTTTCTATCTCTTTTGTCAGTTCACCTATTCCCTTCTCAGGAACAGCGAACTCAGCTGCCGGGATGGTTGACGGCAAGGTTCCTATTACAGCAACGGTATCCATCTTATCAATTGATGCGAGGCGGACGATCGTGATATCCGGATCTTCTACGGCCATCGCATACTCATTCTTTCCTAAACGGTAAAAATGAAGATCATACCCTGCTTCTTTTAATTCTTTCAGTTCGCCCGGTGCAAAATCACCCCAGGCTTTAATACGTTCGATTTCTGCATTGGCAGCACTTATCTCCTGAATAAGAGCTGATTTTTTATCCATTGCTGTCAAAACACCCTGATACATTTCCTCAAACTGAGTGTCCGAAAGAATCGGAGCCTCTTCTTTGTTTTTGGATTTCTTATCCGGTGCATAATCCATCAATGCGGAAGCTGTTTTTGAAAGAGTGGTAAATCTTTCTGACACCGCACGGTCCGGACTCTTTTTCTCTGACAGATGCAGAATCCCGAGAGTTCGAAGTCCATCGAGCATCTCATCTTTTTTGGAGACAGATGACACGACGTAGACCATTTTCATCTTCTCTATCATTGTGCCGCCTCCATAAGTTTTTTCTTTGAAATTTTTCCGCGAACAACTGCCGCTGTCTGCTGATCTCCAAGGAATACACCGATGATCCGGATATTTTCCTTAGCCTCCGGAATCTTAACTTTCTCAAACAGGTTAACTCTCTGAGATGTAGAACGTAATTCTTTCTCAAGAAGTGCTTCCTGTTTACGAAGTACCGATACCAGCGCATCCAGACGCGCAATCTCACGGAGTTTTATAATTGCAGTATCAACCCACAAAGGATAGTCGTCAACATCATAGTTAATGTCTTTGAATGTCAGCTCCTGAAATGTAGGAACTGTAACACCCGCGATGTTCTCATTCTTACAGATGACTGTGTCCGGCTGTACCAGATGATCAAGCTTTTTGCTCTCATCGAAGATTTCATTCTCCGCAAATACTGCAACCCAGTCATCCAGATCTCCAATCATCTGAGCACGTTCGACTTCCTTCTGTTCCAGCTCAGCTTTGGTCTTCATGATCACCGACTGCAGCTGTTGCTTTTTTAGCTGCAGGGTCGGAAGATAACGCTGATACTGTTTCAAGTGATCTTTCTGCACCTTCTGCTCATTTTTTGTAAGTTTGATAGCCATTAACTACTCCTTTTAGTTTAATGCATTTTTATCCGGCCATCTTTCTTTTAAAAGACTCGTCTTCAAACCAGTTTCATTTGGCTCAAAGCACTCTGCAAGAATTTCCCAGCCAAGATCAAGTGCATCTTCAAGTGGAATATTAACACCAAGGTCCATTAATTTTGTTTCGAAAAGCTCACCGTATTTCAGAAGCTTATCATCCCATTCACTCATAAGAAATCCCATGGATTTCTTCTCAAGAGCTTCCTTGTACTGAGCGTAAAGACGGATCATACCATCCATAAGAGCACGATGGTCATTTCTCGTCTTGCCATTTACGTTCTGTTTCAAACGTGAAAGGGATCCAAACGGCTCAATATGTCCATTCTTTAAATAATACTGACCTTCTGTAATATAACCTGTATTATCCGGTACCGGATGTGTTACATCATCACCTGGCATCGTTGTAACACCAAGGATCGTGATTGATCCGGCTCCTTCGATATCAACAGCTTTTTCATAACGAGATGCAAGACAGCTGTACAAATCTCCCGGATAACCTCGGTTAGAAGGTACCTGTTCCATAGTAATAGCCATTTCCTTCTGTGCATCTGCAAAGTTTGTCATATCAGTAAGAAGAACAAGTACTTTCTTTCCTGCAAGGGCAAACTGCTCTGCAACAGCAAGTGCCATATCCGGTACGAGTGTACACTCTACGATCGGATCGGCTGCAGTATGAATAAACATAACTGTATGGCTCATCGCACCACCCTTTTCAAGAGTGTCGCGGAATGTAAGATAATCATCATATTTCAGACCCATACCACCAAGCACGATAACATCTACTTCTGCCTGGAGAGCAATACGGGAAAGCAAAGCATTATATGGCTCACCTGAAATAGAGAAAATCGGAAGTTTCTGGCTCTCTACAAGTGTATTGAACACGTCGATCATAGGAATACCTGTACGGATCATGTTCTTTGGCAAAATACGTTTTGCAGGGTTAAAAGAAGGTCCGCCTATCGGAATCATATTCTCGGTAAGTGCCGGACCGTGATCTCTTGGAACTCCGGCTCCGTCAAAGACACGTCCCAGCAAATGATCTGAGAAAGAAACCATCATCGGTCTTCCAAGAAAGCGTACCGGATCATTCGTTCCTACACCCTGTGCACCTGCAAATACCTGAAGAGATACCACATCTTTATCAAGTTTAATAACTGTCGCATAACTGTCACCAACAAGAGCAATGTCACCAAGTCTGACATCTTTAGCTCTGACAGTAACTACGTTACCGACGATTGATTCAATTTTTGTATATACTTTCTGCACTTTAGGACCTCCTACTCAACTGCTTTCGACATGTAGAATTCTGAAATTTTCTTCGCCTGTTCGTAGTACTCTGGTGTCTGGAACTGAGTACCGTGCCAGTCAAGGAACTCCTGTCTCAACTGGTTGAAGAAGCCTCGGATTTCTTTCTTGTCTTCCAAGTCATAGGACTTCATTAATGCATCATAAAGCTTATCGAACTCTTCTCTCTGTCTCTCCGGAGAACAAGCTGCATCGATTGGATCGAATGAGTTCTGCTGAAGGTATACAGAGTCGAGAAGTTCACCTTTCTGATAGATAATGTAATCTTCTGCGGATGTTCCTTCCTCACCTACTACCTTCATCATCTGATTGATCTCGTTTCCTCTTCTTAGAATCGAACGCGCCTCTTCGATACGTCCCATATCTACAACACCTGAGTACTTAGACCATGAATCCATCGGATGGATCGCCGGGTATTTACGAGCATCAGAACGTTCTCTGGAAAGTCCATGGAATGCTCCAACTACTTTCAGTGTTGCCTGCGTTACAGGCTCCTCAAAGTTTCCTCCTGCAGGTGATACTGTACCACCGATCGTTACAGATGCAACTTTACCATTCTTAAGTCGTACTTTACCAGCTCTCTCATAGAAAGATGCAATCGTTGACTCGAGATAAGCAGGAAATGCCTCTTCACCAGGAATCTCTTCCAGACGTCCTGACATCTCACGCATCGCCTGTGCCCAACGGCTTGTGGAATCCGCAAGAAGAAGGACATCCAGTCCCATCTGTCTGTAATACTCAGCAAGCGTAACAGCAGTATAGCAAGAAGCCTCTCTGGCTGCTACAGGCATCGAAGATGTGTTACAGATAATGATTGTTCTTTCCATAAGAGAACGCCCTGTCTTAGGATCTTCCAGTTCAGGGAATTCTTTTAAGATTTCTACTACCTCACCTGCACGCTCTCCACATGCTGCTACGATAACAATATCTGCTTCACCATTTTTAGCCTCCATATGCTGAAGAACTGTTTTACCTGCTCCGAAAGGTCCCGGAACACAGAATGTTCCACCTTTAGCTACAGGAAGGAAAGCATCAATACAACGAATCTTTGTTACCAGAGGCTCATCCGGACGAAGTCTCTCTTCATAGCATTTTACTGCCTGTTTGATTGGCTGTGTAATAACCATGCTGAGTTCTTTTTCTTCGCCTTTACTGTTTGCAATTACGCAAATAGTTGCTCTTACATGATAAGAGCCTTTTTCTTTAATTGATTTAACTGTCCAGTCACGACCTTTCAGTGTGAATGGAACCATAATTTCATGTGTAAATAATCCTTCAGGAACACTGCCAATAGAATCTCCTGCTTCCACAGAATCTCCCACTTTTACAGATGGTGTAAATTCCCATTCTCTGTCCGGAATAGGATCAAGATATACACCTCTCTCAAGGAAGAATCCGCATTGCTCTGCGAGATCCGGCAATGGATTCTGAAGACCGTCAAATACCTGGGTCAGAAGACCTGGACCAAGTTCTACGCTCATCAGTTCGCCAGTAAATTCTACAGGGTCTCCAACTTTAATACCATTGGACATCTCGTAGATCTGCATGCTTGCAATACCATTGTTAATTCGGATAACCTCTCCTTTGAGACGTTTCCCATCAACAAGAATATAAGCAACTTCATTTTTATGAACTGAACCATCAAAGCTGACATTTGCCAGGTTTCCGTTAATACCAGTTACATATCCTGTTACTGTTTCCATTAATTCTCTCCTGTTATAAGCTATATACGCGCTGCTGTACCTGATCAAAAAGACGTTTGAATTCCTTTTGTCCTTTTTTCTGAACGAAACAGCTCTGGCGCTCAAGCAATTTTAGTTTAATAGCATACCCAAATAAATAAACATCATCAAAAGTATGCAAGCCTACCAATGAATCAAGAATTTCAAATTCATAATCCAGCAAGATTTTCTCTGCCTCCAGCGGATTCTTTGCGGCCAGTGCAGCTCCCGCTACCTGCGCAATGACAGAATCCTTGTCATAAGACGTCAGATAAGGTCTTCCCAGATTCATACTTCTCTGATAATTAAGTTCCCTCATAAGATTCTTATAAAAAACTGCCCATTCTTTCACAAGCGGTCCCTCTTCTGATGAAAGAGTAAGATTCTTAAGAAACTTATACTTTGATTCGCTTACATTTGACTGGCACATGCCGAGAAACTCATTATAAGTTAACGGCATCTCCCCTTCTGTTTTCAGATCCGGCAGGCTCGATATCAAATAATAATATGAAGCCATAGGCACCTCCCGTTAGAAATCAAGATTTCTGAAGTATGGCATCAGCATCTGCATGATTTCTTCATCTGAACAGTCAAAATAACCCGAACCATCTTTTGCCGCCAGGCGGAATCCTGCCTGTGCGCCTTTTGTAGGTTTGATCTCAAGACCATTCCTAATTTCTTCTGCAAGCTCTGATTTGAGTGAATCATTTACCTCCGAAACCTCAACCGAATAATTCTGTACATCTTCCCCAAGTACAACTGCATGGATTAATTTACCAAGCGCAGCATCTGACAGATTATTCTTAATCTCTGCAGAAAGAATTTTTTCAAATTCAGCTTTCACCTCAGTTTTAAATGCGAGCATAGCATCCCTCTTTGCCTGCTCGGCACTGATTGCAGCACTCTCTTTAAGAATATTGATTTCTTTCTCTGAAGACTCTTTAATACTCTTAGCTTCAGCTTTAGCATCTGCTACAATTGTTTCTGCTTTTTTCTTAGCTTCAGAAATAATTGTTTCTGCTTCTGCATTAGCCGCATCAATTCCTTCTTTTCGGATTGACGAAACTAAGTCTTGAATCTGTAATTCCATAATTTCACTTCCTTTCTTAATTAAAGTCAAAACTTTCAACAGTCTTTATCAAAAAATTTTACATCAATAATATGCCATTGTCAAGTAATTATCAGTTTTATTTATTTACTATTCACATTTTTTATTCTATTTTTATGACAGTTTATTGTATTTGCATATTTTATTTTATATAATTTTTATAATTGTCTGTAAACAGAAAGAAGATGCCAATCGACACCTTCTTCGCTATCTTTACTCTTAAAGTTTCTCTGCTGCTTCATTCAGATATTCATTTTTTACCATATGAAATCTCTCTGCTTCCACTGCTTGCGCCAATGCTGCATCAATTGGCATTTTACCAAGCACCGGAATGTCAAGCTCATCTGCAACTTCGTCCACTTTGCTCTCTCCAAAGATACTGATCTTCTTTCCACAGTCAGGGCAGACCAGATAACTGTAGTTTTCTACGATTCCAAGTACCGGAATATCCATCTGTCTTGCCATATTGTAAGCTTTCTTTACGATCATTTTCACAAGATCCTGAGGGGAAGAAACAATCACAACTCCATCTACCGGAAGTGACTGGAACACAGTAAGCGGAACATCCCCTGTTCCCGGTGGCATATCCACAAACAGATAATCAAGATCTCCCCAGATTACATCTGTCCAGAACTGAGTTACCACTCCTGCAATAACAGGACCTCTCCAGATAACTGGATCAGATTCATTCGGAAGCAAAAGATTCACTGACATGATCTTTGTGCCGTCCAGTGCTTCACATGGGAACATTCCATCATCGTTCCCCATTGCCGTTTCATGAATTCCATACATTTTCGGAATGGACGGGCCTGTGATGTCTGCATCCAGAATACCTACATTGTATCCTTTCTCACGCATAATTCTTGCAAGCGATGCAGTAACCATTGATTTTCCAACTCCACCTTTTCCGCTTACAACTCCGATTACTTTTTTGATATTTGAAAATTTATTTGCCGGTTTCTTAAAATCAACCGATTTGCTGCCACAGGAATCTGCATGCGCACAACCCGCACAGTCAGATGGGGAGCAGCCATTTTTCTGTTCCTCAGACATGGTTTGTTACCTTCTTTCTATCATCCTATTCTTCTACTACGGCGATAACTTCAACCTCGCACAGTACATTCTTCGGAAGCGTCTTTACAGCAACGCAGCTTCTTGCCGGTTTGGAAGTAAAATATTTCGCATACACTTCATTGAATGCAGCAAAGTCTCCCATATCAGCAACAAAACAGGTGGTCTTTAAAACTTTATCAAAAGATGTTCCGGCCGCTTTTAAGATTTCACCGATATTTTTGCAAACCTGCTCTGTCTGACCTTCAATTGTATCTGCCTCAATCGCATCTGTAGCCGGATTGATTGCAATCTGACCTGCAGAATACAAAATTCCGTTATGGATATACCCCTGTGAATATGGTCCTAATGCTTTTGGTGCTTTTTCTGTTGCTACTACTTTCATAATCTACTTCTCCTTTGCTTTTTCTAATAATTTCTTTGCAATACATATATCAAAAAGACCCATACCAACTGATTTAAAATATGTAGTCTTTTTTAACTGATGATTTTCTTTCCGAATATTCTGCCTCTCCTCCTCGGGAAGTGCCAGATAATCGCTGAAAAGCACGGCATTCTCCGGTTTCAGCCTTCCTTCAGCAATGGGCTGGCTAAGATCCCCTGATTCCTCACATGCATAAGGAAGTTCAATATATACGCGATCCGTAAGATCCCAGACTGCATCCGGGATTTCCCTCATCTCAGGTGTATAAGACCCAATTGCTATGATACATTTTCCATCCAGCAATTCTTTGTCATTCGGAAGTACCGGTTTTGTAGCCGGTGTTGTCGTACAGATAATCTCACTGTTTCTGACAAGCTCTTCGGCCGTCTTACAGCATACGATCTCTACTCCTGGATCATCAATGGCTTTTCTTAATCTCTTTATAAACTCTGTCAGGTCTCTGTCGCTGTGATTATAAATAGATACTTTCCGGATCTCTCTTGCCGCACAGGCATATAAAGTCTGGTAAAATGCCTGTTCTCCGGCTCCGACTACACCGAACGTATGGCAATCATCTCTGGAAAAATGCCGGATTCCTACACCTCCCACTGCACCGGTTCTCCATCCTGTCACAGACTGACCATCCAAAAGTGCCTCGGGAGCACCGGTCACAGGATCATTTAACAGGACAACCCCATCAATAGATGGTAAACCTAGCTTTGCATTATCCGGGAAAATCGTAAGAATCTTTGTCCCAATGCTCTCTTTTGTATAGCACGGCATGTACATCAATGTTTTATTATTATGCTCCACGGATGGTCTCGGAGGCATATAATAATCACCTTTCCCGAAAATACGATAGGCCTCTTCTATTGCATCCATCATCTCATTTCTGTCAATTAGCTTTTCAATTTCTTCTTTACTTAATAAAATCATATCAGCCCTCCAGCTCTTCCTGCTCCCTTGTAACATCCCTAAGCCATTTATATTTCCGATACCGCAAGAAACAAATCGGCACTTTGATCACTTCATCGCTTAATAATATCGCATAAACAACAGGTACACTGGCGTGAAAAACAAATGCCGCCAAAGCACCAAGCAGGATGGAGCATCCCCACATCGTAATGACATCCATATAAAGACCAAATCTTGTATCTCCTCCTGACCGGAAAATTCCACACACCATTGTTGTATTAAATGCCTGCCCTACAACAAAATAAGACATAACAAAAAACATAAATCGCAAATATTTCTGAGATGTTTCGGACAGCGCCAACATGTTTGCCGCAACCGGTCCAAAAATCAGGATTGCCGAACCACCAATCATACCCAATATCAGAGAAAGTATGGCGAAGCGTTTTGCATAAGCCTTTGCATGTAAAAGTTTGCCTTCACCAAGAGTCTTTCCAAGCCAGATCGAAGTGGCATTTGAGATTCCGAATACTACTACCTGTGCAAGCTGTCTTGCCACCTGTGCCACAGAATTCGCAGCCACAGCCTCACTTCCAAGATGACCAATGATCGCCGTATTACATGAAGTTCCAAGCCCCCACATCAGTTCATTTAACACAACCGGCATGGAATACCGGACAAAGTCCTGAAAAAGAATCCGATCAATATGCAGCATATTCTTTAATCGGATTTTCACAATCTTATTCTTAAAATGAGCATAAAGAAGAACAAGTGCTGTCTCCGTAATTCTGGCACTCAATGTTCCAATAGCAGCACCAACAATCTCCAGTCTTGGTGCACCGAACAAACCGAAAATCAAAATCGCATTGATACAGATATTCACAAGCAGAGAGATAAAATATATGACGGTGGCCACTACAACTCTCTCTATACTTCGCATAATATTCAGATACACCTGAGTCACAGCCATGAACATATAAGACATCCCTACAATGCGAAGATACTTTGCACCTTCTTGGATCACTATGGGATCTGATGTAAAAATGTGCATCAGCCTGTCGGGAATGATAAGTGCCAGTGCAGTGAATACCGCAGCAATCAGAATTCCACCGGAAAGCCCCATTCCCAGGATCTTTTCAATTGTTTTTGTATCTCTTTTCCCCCAGTATTGCGCTGTAAGCACTGTTGCGCCTGCTGTAATCCCGAAGAATACAAGCATCATAATGAACTGAATCTGACCGGCAAGAGAAGATCCGGAAAGAACCTTCTCTCCGACCCTTCCAAGCATAAATACATCTGTTGCCGTAACACCTACATTGATCAGATTCTGTATCGCCATAGGAAGGACAAGAGAAAATACACTTTTATAAAAAATATTCCAGTTAATATTTAAATTATCTGTGGTTTGCTGCTTTATAGATCTCATACATATCCTGCGCATCCAGTTTCTTAAAGCATCCTATCTTTACCGTATCACTTTTTGTAGCGCTGTCAGCCATCTTCTTAAGCACATCATCCGGCTGCACTCCAATCTGCATTTCTCCGATACAGGTAGGCATATTTAATGAGCGAAAGAATTCTTCCGTAGCTTCAATTGCCTGAACCGCAGCTTCCTCCTCATTATCGTTATCAATTCCCCAGACTTTTTTCCCATATCTGGCAAATCTGGACACATCCAGTTTATAGACATATCTCGCCCAACTTCCCCAGACAGCAGAAAGTGTTGCTCCGTGGGCCTCATCAAACAGACCTCCAATTTCATGTCCAAGCTTATGACATGAAAAATCCTTCATACGTCCGAGACCGGTCAAATTATTATGCGAAAGACTTCCGCACCACATGATCTCGCTCATGGCATCATAATCCGTCTGATCCTCAAAGGCAATCTTACCATTTATAATCAAAGTACGCATCAGTCCCTCTGCTATCTCATCGGTCAGCTGATTTCCTTCCACCGGCGTAAAATATCTTTCCAGCGTGTGCATCAGAATATCAACGATTCCACATGTAAGCTGATATTTTGGTAAGGTGTATGTAATCTCTGGATTCATCATTGCAAACTTCGGACGTACAATATCTGAATTAAAGCCTGCTTTCTTATCCGTCTCTTCATTTGTGAGTACTGTGGAATCACTCATCTCACTTCCGGCTGCTGAAATAGTAAGGACAACTCCTACCGGCTTCGCCTCAGATACTTTTTCCTTTCCCATCCAGACATCCCAGATATCAATCCCAGGATTTGCAGCTCCTACTGCAATCGCCTTTGCTGTGTCAATGACACTTCCGCCTCCGATTGCAAGCATGAGCTCTGCCCCAAATTCGACCGCTTTCTTCACACCTTCTCTTGCAAGCGAAAGTCTTGGGTTTGGTTTCACCCCTGAAATTTCCTGATACTGGATTTTCTCATTTTCAAGCTCTTCTTTAATCGTTGCAAGAAGACCGCTTTTTACAACGCTTCCTCCGCCATATACAAGAAGAACCTTTGATGCTCCCGCTTCCTTCACAAGTTTTCCTGCCTGTTTCTCTGCTTCCTTGCCAAACACAATTCTTGTTGGCATATATTGTGTAAAACTTTGCATAGTAAAATCACCTTCCTGTCATTTTCTCCTGAACATTGTAACATAAGAAATAGCATTATAGTAGATATTTTCACAGAAAAAATTTCAGTAAGAAAGCCTTTGATGATTAATCATCAAAGGCCTCTTTCATTTTATCCATAAATCCTTTTTTCTTTTTGCCGCCTGATCCTTTATGAGAAGCTTCTTCTGTATTTAATGTGTTTCCTGCCAATTCATCAAATTTTCTGAGTGCTTCTTTCGCTTCTGCACTTAAATGCTCCGGCGTCTGAATTACCAGTGTCACATAATGATCTCCGCGAACCTGTGAATTTCTCACAGAAGGAACTCCTTTCCCTTTCAGACGTACTTTTGTATCTGTCTTTGTTCCCGGTTTGACTGTATAGATCACATCTCCATCGACCGTTTTAATCTTAATATCCGCACCGAGCGCTGCCTGTGCAAAAGATATCGGTACAGTAGAGAAAATATGCATATCCTGTCTCTGGAAGATTGGATGCCTTGATACACTCACTTCTACGAGAAGATCCCCTCTTGGTCCACCATTCGTACCTGGTTCACCCTTTTCACGAATACGGATGCTCTGTCCGTTATCAATACCTGCAGGAATTGTAACAGAAATCTTTTTCTTATTGGAAACATAGCCGGTTCCCTGACAATCCGGACATTTCTCACGAATAATCTGACCGGTTCCACCACAATCAGGACATGTCTGTACATTCTGTACCGTGCCAAAGAAAGATTGCTGCGTAAACACAACCTGACCTTTGCCACCGCATTTCGGACAAGTCTGCGGAGTGGTACCCGCTTTTGCTCCTGTACCATTACATTTCGGGCATGGATCCTTTAAAATAACATCTAATTCTTTTTCGCATCCAAATACCGCTTCCTCGAAAGTAATGCGCACACTCTTACGGATATTTGCGCCTTTCATAGGTCCCTGACTTCTTCCTCTTCTGGAACCACCACCAAATAAGTCACCAAAAATATCACCAAAGATATCACTGAAATCTGCTCCACTGAAATCAAAGCCGCCAAAGCCACCTGCTCCACCTGCTCCGCCTTCAAATGCTGCATGACCAAACTGATCATACTGACGGCGCTTCTCCGGATCACTCAATACTGCATAGGCCTCTGAAGCTTCTTTAAACTTTTTTTCTGCTTCCGCATCGCCTGGATTCATATCAGGATGATATTTCTTAGCAACCTGTCTGTATGCTTTTTTTAACGTAGCGTCATCGGCATCCCTGCTTACTCCGAGCACTTCGTAATAATCTCTTTTTGATTCTGCCATGTTTTATCCCTTTCTTATCAGAAATTCCGTCTGTAACTGCGGAAATCATCCTTTATATTCCCTCAAGATAACATAAGGAAATTCCGCGTTATCCGGCAGGTACATCCCCACCGGATTCCCCGGAATAATTTCCTGATTATTTGTCATTTAAAATGTGTTGAACATTTGATCTATAAAAGTCTTAAACTTCTTTGTAATCTCCGTCTACAACATCGTCGCCCTGGAATCCTTCCGGTGCCGGACCTGCTCCTGCTCCAGGATTCGGACCTGCTCCCTGCGCTCCTGCTGCTGCACCAGCCTGCTCATACATCTTAGTAAATACTTTCTGGGCGCTTTGAGTCAGTTTCTCTGTTCCAGCCTTAATCTCAGCAACCTGTGCATCTGAGATATCATCCATGTTGACTTTCTCAAGAGTCTCTTTCAGAGCTTTGCAGTCTGCCTCTACTGCTGCTTTATCTGCTGCATCTAATTTATCGCCAACTTCGCCAAGTGCTTTCTCTGTCTGGAATACAAGAGCATCTGCATCATTCTTAGCATCTACGCCTTCTTTACGTTTCTTATCCTGCGCTTCAAATGCTGCTGCTTCTTTTACAGCTTTTTCGATATCTTCATCAGACATGTTAGAACCAGCTGTGATTGTAATATGCTGTTCTTTTCCTGTTCCAAGATCTTTTGCAGATACATTTACAATACCGTTCGCATCGATATCGAATGTAACTTCAATCTGCGGTACTCCACGTGGAGCCGGAGCGATTCCATCCAGTCTGAACTGTCCGAGAGATTTGTTATCTCTTGCGAACTGTCTCTCACCCTGTACAACATTGATATCTACTGCTGTCTGGTTATCTGCTGCTGTAGAGAAGATCTGGCTCTTCTTTGTAGGAATTGTTGTATTTCTCTCAATCAGTCTTGTAGCAACACCACCCATTGTTTCGATAGAAAGTGACAGTGGAGTTACATCAAGAAGAAGGATGTCTCCTGCACCTGCATCACCTGCAAGCTTACCACCCTGAACAGAAGCACCAAGTGCTACACACTCATCTGGGTTCAGAGATTTGCTTGGTTCTTTACCTGTCAGACGTTTTACTTCTTCCTGTACAGCCGGGATACGTGTGGAACCACCAACTAACAGCACCTGACCAAGCTCGGAAGCTGTGATACCTGCATCGGAAAGTGCTCTTGTTACAGGCTCAGATGTCTTAAGTACAAGATCATGTGTGAGTTCATCAAATTTTGCTCTTGTAAGAGTCATATCAAAGTGAAGCGGACCACTTTCATTCATGCTGATAAATGGAAGGTTAATATTTGTTGTTGTTGCAGAAGAAAGTTCTTTTTTAGCTTTCTCAGCAGCTTCTTTAATTCTCTGCATTGCCATCTTATCTGCAGAAAGATCAACGCCCTGTGTCTTCTTAAATTCAGCGATCATATAATCAGCGATCTTCTGGTCAAAGTCATCTCCACCAAGTCTGTTGTTACCTGCGGTAGATAATACTTCGATAACTCCGTCACCAATCTCAATAACAGATACATCAAATGTACCACCACCAAGGTCATATACCATGATCTTCTGTTCTCTTTCATTGTCAAGTCCATAAGCAAGCGCTGCAGCTGTAGGCTCGTTGATGATACGTTTTACATCAAGTCCTGCAATCTTACCTGCATCTTTTGTTGCCTGACGCTGAGCATCGTTAAAGTAAGCCGGTACAGTAATAACTGCCTCTGTTACTTTCTCTCCAAGATATCCTTCTGCATCTGCTTTCAGCTTCTGAAGAATCATAGCGGAAATTTCCTGCGGAGAATATTTCTTATCATCAATTGTTACTCTGTAATCAGATCCCATCTCTCTCTTGATAGAAGAAATTGTTCTCTCTGCATTTGTAACTGCCTGACGTTTTGCAGGCTCACCAACAAGACGCTCACCAGCTTTTGTAAATGCTACAACAGATGGTGTTGTTCTTGCTCCTTCTGTATTAGCGATAACTGTTGGCTGCCCACCTTCCATAACCGCTACACAACTATTTGTTGTTCCTAAATCAATACCAATGATTTTTCCCATGATTTTATTCCTCCTAATTTACTATTTGCTACTTTAATAATAACTAATTTGCTACTTTTACCATACTGTGTCTTACCACAGAATCTCGATACATATAACCTTTCTGGAATTCCTCAGCAACAATATTCTCACCGAAGTTTTCATCTTCCACATGCATCACTGCATTATGGAAATCAGGATTGAATTCCTGCCCTACTGCCTCGATCGGTGTCACACCGATTCCTTCCAGTGTTGTCATAAGCTGTTTATAAATCATCTCCATTCCCTGTACAAACGGATCTTCTTTTTCTTCTTCCTTCACTCCGGAAAGTCCTCTTTCGAAGTTGTCAATTACCGGAAGAATTTTATCTATGACATCTTTCGCACCAATCTCGTACATCTGAGACTTCTCTTTTTCTGTACGCTTGCGAAAGTTATCAAACTCAGCCATCTGACGTGTAAGTCTGTCTGTCAGTTCTTCAATTTTCTCATCTTTTTTATCTTTTTTATTCTTTTTGCCAAACAGCTTCTTTCCTGATTGTTCTTCACCAGAAGCTTCTTTTTCTTCAGATTTCTCTTCTGCCTCATGCGCTTCTGTGTCATTTGCCTCTGCTGCATTATCACTATCATGATCGCTTTCATCAGCTTCTTTAGCCTCGGTCTCTTTGGCCTCAGCCTCTTCTGCCTGTCTGGCTGCGGTCTTCTTTGCTTCTTCTACCGCTTCCTTTACCATCTCTTCCTGGCTTTTCTCCTGTTTCTCCAAGGGTTATTCCACCTTTCTTATTCAAATTTAACTTTTCTATCCTACTATCCATCTGAAGAATCTATCTTGCGGGAATTTCCGTCACTATGAAACATCTCATCCAGCTCATTTTGCAGTCGTTTCATTGATTTTAACACATGCTCATAATCCATCCTCTTCGGTCCGATAATACCTATCGTTCCCTTCATGCCATCACCCAATTCATAAGTTGCTGTAACGACACTGCAGTCTTTCATCATCTGTACCGGTGTCTCATCACCTATATAAACCTGAATTCCGGTATTATCCTCTCTTGACAGGGTCTGTGTTACAAGCTCTGTAAGCTGTTGTTTTTCTTCAAATGCACTGATAATCTCCTGCGCACTCTGCTTATCAGAAAGTTCCGGATATTTGAAAATATTTGTTGCACCGCTGGTGTAAATCTGCATATCCTCATCTACCTGAATCGCATCTGCTACTGCGTCCAGAACATTTCCAATCACTACACTGTGAATTCCAGCCTGTTCCTTCAGCCTTGCAATCAATCCTAAATTAATCTCTTCAATAGCCATCCCGTTCAATGTTGTGTTGAGAAGCATATTGAGTTTTAAAAGATTCTCATTACTGAGCGGTTCCTCTACATGGATGATCTTATTCTTAATTACATTTCCTCCAAGAACGATCACTGCAATAAGCTGTTCATCATCTACCATCGTCAACTGAATAAACTTAATCTTATTACTGTTACTCATCGGAGTAGAAACCATTGTGGCATAATTCGTATTATTTGCCAGAACCTTTGCAGCCTGTTTCAGAAGATGTTCCATCTTATCTGCTTTCTGAAGCATCTGCTCTTCTTTCTCCATCAGTTCCTGCTCTTTTTCATCCATCAGCATATCCACATATAACCGATATCCTTTATCTGAAGGGATACGTCCTGCTGACGTATGAGGCTGTATAATGTAACCAAGCTCTTCCAGATCTGCCATCTCATTACGAATTGTCGCTGAGCTTAGATTCAAATCTGTATACTTTGAAATTGTTCTTGAACCAACCGGCTCACCAGTTTCCAAGTAGTTTTTGATAATCGCATGCAGAATCTTAAGTTTTCTCTCGCTTAATCCATGCTCTGCTACCATGCATCCTCCTCCTTTCAGATTTTCTTCTGTTAGCACTCAAAATTAAAGAGTGCTAACATCTTCGAGTATTAATTTAGCACTCTCTATTTCATTTGTCAACACCCTTTATATAATTTTTAGATTTAAGTTTTTACTGATGCGTACCCTTCGAAAAAAGTCTCTTTTTTAACGCTTCCTGGAGTACCTGTGAAAAATTTATATTCTCTTCTAACGCGGCATTATTAAGCCATGCCGGTATTGTAAGCGTTTTCTTAACTGATTTTTCAAAATGTATTCTGGCATACTCCGCAACATCTACACCAACCATATTTACAAAAGATTCTTCTGCATTTATTTCTAACTCTTTTTCAATTTTATTTATTTCAATCCCGGAAACAACAGAAGGCTTTGGAAAATCTTCACCACTCATCTGAAGCCCGAAAAGATATCCTGCCAAACATTCAATTGCCATAGAGAAAGCTTCTTCTAAAGTCTCACCACAAGTAGATAAATAATTTAAGTCCGGGAAAATAACAGAATAACTATTTTTCTCTTTAAAAAAACATGCTGGATACGTGGATACCATATTATACCTCCAATCTATTCAGACGGTCATTATTTCAATCCCGCCTGTTTTAAAATAGAATTTTCTGTTCCTTTAGGAAGAGTTTTTGTATGAAATGGAATTGTGACTTTTCCCTGTTTTGTAGGATGAATATAATGTCTATGAGATCCGGTCTGCGTTTTTAATCTCCATCCATCTTCCAGTATTATTTTTTCCATTTCTCTCGGCTTTATTGGCACTAAATACTCCTTCTTTCTTTATAATATAAAATAATACGTATTGTGTCAACACGTATTATTTAACACACAAAATATCATTCTCCTTTGTATGCATATTTATATTAATAGGGATATAATATAAGATTGTTGATTAAAAAGATTTTATTTGTTTTTCATTGAATATTAAGACAAAATAGAATTATATATCAGTTTATAATAGGATAAATGAACCGTCAACTTATGTTTTTCTTAATACTGTAGCTTAGTAAAAGAGCATCTTCTAAAAAATCGCCAGTTATATAGAAGAAAGATTTCGCCAACTCCCAGCATATAATAAACCACAGGCTCTGCTTTATTTAATACAATTGATTTTTCTCCACTATTCCCGATTATATTATGAAACTTTTCTTAAATTAATAATTGCCATATTAGGCATGGTGTAAAAAAGTATAACAACGAATACGGGTTGAGTCCCATGGAATTTCTTATTAAGGTGATTTCGCCACCCGGTTCAAATAAATTTGACCTGGCATCTTCGTAAAATATAATTTCTTATTTTCTACTCAAATTCAAGAATCCTCAAATTCTACACAAAAAGTCATACACCAAAGCTTAATGTTCTACTTAGTGTATGACTTCATACTATTTTACAACAACATACTCTTCAGCACATCTTTTGCTGCACTTTTCATGCTCATCTCTTTTATATTTTCTGTCGCCAGGATATCTACGCTTCCGATTTCTTTTCCGTTCAGATAATATTTCGCCTCTCCAAGCTTTGTTCCTCGCTTTACCGGTGCTTTTACTTCCTTCTTTATAGATACTTTCCGTTTGATCGTACTAAGATCTGCTCCGGTTGTATCAACATAAGTAAAGACTTTCTCCTGTGCAGCGCCTACCGTATCTTCTACTCCTCGCCGCACTTTTACAGGTTTTACTTTCTGCACAGAGTCTTCCTTATATGTCTGGCATTTTGAAAACCCGTAATTTAAAAGTGTAATGGCATCTTTATTGCGGATTTTACTATCATCAGCAGCCATTATAACCGCAATCATTTCCATGTCATCTTTTTCCCCCGTTGCAGAAATGCAGAATTTAGCTTTGCTTGTAGAACCAGTCTTTAATCCGGTCGCATACTGATAATGTCGAACAAGCTTGTTAGTATTGCTAAGCCCAAATTCTGTGGTTCCTTTTTTTGTCGTATGCGTAATATTTTCCATCCATATCATACAATAATCATGAATCTTAGGATATTTTGTGATCAACTCTCTGGACATAAGAGCAATGTCTCTTGCAGTAGTAAGATGCCCGTCAGTATCCAAACCATTACAATTTTTAAAATGTGTATTTTCCATGCCTAATCCCTTAGCTCGTTTATTCATCTGCGATACAAACTCTTCCTCACTTCCACAAATAAATTCGGCCATTGCCACACAGGCGTCGTTGGCACTCGCAACAGAAATACATTTAATCAACGTATCCACTGTCTGTACCTCTCCCGGTTCAAGAAACACCTGAGATCCTCCCATTGACGCTGCATACTCAGAAACCGTAACCTCATCTTCAAGCTTGATTTTCCCTGCATCCAGCGCGTCAAAAATAAGTAGAAGTGTCATAACCTTTGTAACACTTGCCGGAGGTCTTTTGCTGTCTGCATCTTTTTCATAGATTACCTGCCCGGTTGAAGCTTCCATCAATAGAGCAGAGGGAGCACTCACCTGTGGTCCGGCGCTTTTCTCCTCATTTTCAGTGTCTTTACCTTCTGGCTTTTCATTTTCTGTCTTTGCGCTTTCTGTCTCCACGCTTTCTCTTTCTGCATTTTCCTCATCTGTGTTTTCTGTATTCATGTTTTCCTGTTCCTGCGTATATTGAGACAGCTTATCAAACGATTGAAATGACATAGTATGTACAGGCTGTATGCATAGCATGGTACTTAACAGCACCGTCAAAATACGTATCATATGCAACTCCTTGCCGATATGATGTCTATTACTATCATTTTAATAGATTGCAAAACGTAATATGCCAGAGGACAAGTGAAAATTAAAAAAGTATTTTTGCTGTATCATGTCCATTTCTCACTTTCCAATAGATTTTTGCCAAAAAAAGAACAGCCCTTTTACAGAACTGTCCTTTTTCTCATATTTTTGATTTCAAAGATAATTTCGTCAAATATTGACAACTACATGATCCATTGCAACCTCATGCAATTTTATTTTCCTTCTGTCAGATGACATGCAACTACATGACCCGGTGAGATCTCATGCAACTTAGGCATCTCTTTAAAGCAGCGATCTGTTGCATACTGACATCTTTCAGCAAATCTGCAGCATTCCTTCGGATTGATCGGACTTGGGATCTCTCCTTTGATCGGAATACGCACATTACTCTTTGCTTTATCTGGATCCGCTTCCGGAATCGCAGAGAGAAGTGCCTGTGTATATGGATGTGTTGGATTTGAGTAGAGTTCTTCTGTCTCTGCTGTCTCAACAATCGTTCCAAGATACATAACAACTACACGATCAGAAATATATTTAACAACACTTAAGTCATGGGCGATGAAAAGATATGTAAGCCCCATGCTTTCCTGTAGTTCTTTCAGCATATTGATAACCTGAGCCTGGATAGAAACGTCCAGAGCGGAAATCGGCTCATCACAGATAATAAATTCCGGATCAACTGCAAGTGCTCTTGCAATACCGATACGCTGTCTCTGACCACCGGAGAATTCGTGCGGAAAACGTGACATATGATCCTTATTAAGACCAACTGTTTCCAAAAGCTTTTCAACCTTGGAATCAATTTCCTTTGCAGGAACTCCCTGATACTTTAATCCTTCTCCGACAATCTCTTTAACTGTCATACGAGGATTCAAAGATGCATACGGATTCTGAAAGATCATCTGTACTTTTCCTGTAAATTTCTTTCTCTCTTCACGGGAAAGCTCCATAATGTCTTTGCCATCATAGATAACCTGACCTTTTGTTGGCTCATAAAGACGAATGATGCATCGTCCTGTCGTTGATTTTCCACATCCTGATTCACCAACAAGGCTGACTGTTTCCCCTTTATTAATGTCAAATGTAACACCATCTACCGCTTTCAATGTCGCATGTCTGCCAACCTGAAAATATTTACATAAACCCTTTACCTGAACGAGAGGCTGTTTTTCTTTATTTTCCATATTATTCCTCCTCTCCTTCCAGCACAACTTTTTCTTTCTTCAAATCTGTATCTGGAGCAAATTCATGCTGTAACCAGCAGCATGTCTTATGTTCATCTGATAAGACATATGTCTCTGGCGGCATCTCACTGCATATATCCATTGCATATTCGCAACGTGCCGCAAACGGACATCCCTTCGGAGGTGCAAACAGATCCGGCGGTGTTCCTTCAATCGGATGAAGCTTATCGCCTTTCTTTGTATCCAGCTTTGCAATAGATTTCATAAGTCCTTTTGTATAAGGATGTGCTGTATCATAGAATATTTCATTTACATTTCCACGTTCTACTACCTTACCGCCGTACATAACGATTACACGGTCACAAAGTCTTGCAATAACACCCAGGTCATGAGTGATCATAATAATAGATGTTCCCAGTTTTTCTCTCAGTTCCAACAGAAGGTCAAGGATCTGAGCTTCAATTGTTACGTCCAGAGATGTAGTCGGCTCGTCACAGATAATTACACTTGGACGGCTCACAAGCGCGATTGCAATCATGATACGCTGTTTCATACCACCAGACAACTCATGAGGATACTGTTTATATCGTTTTTCAGTATCGTTGATTCCAACGAGTTTCATGATCTCCAGTGCTCTTTCCTTCACTTCTTTTTTGGTGACATCAGTTCTTCCAAGGAACACTTCTTCAATCTGTGCTCCGACTCTCATGGTCGGATTCAGGGATGTCATCGGGTCCTGAAATACAAATCCGATTTCACGTCCCCTGATTTTTCGTATTTCTTTATTGGACATCTTAAGGATGTCTTCTCCATTAAACAGGATTTCTCCATTTTCAAAGAATCCAGGTGGTTCCGGATTCAGTCGGAGAATACACTGTGCAGTAACACTCTTACCACATCCGGACTCTCCTACAATTCCAAGGATTTCTCCCTTACGCACATTAAAGCTGACATCTCGTACAGCCTTGACTTCGCCGCCGTATGTATGAAAGGAAAAAACCAGATTTTTTAATTCAAGAATATTTTCTCTCTCTGCCATTTCACATTCCTCCTAATCAGTTCCACGAAGTCTTGGGTCTACAACGTCACGAAGACCATTACCCAGCAGGTTCAGGGCCAACATAGTTGTACAGATAAAAAATGCAGGGATAATAACTTCATGCGGATAGGTACGAAGATACTGGATACCTTCTTTTGCAAGAATTCCCCAGCTACAGTTCGGTGGCTTAATACCAAGACCAATGTAACTTAAGAATGCCTCCTGGAAAATTGCTCCTGGAATTGCCATACATAAGTTAGTGATCAGCATACCCATAATATTAGGAATAATATGACGGATAATGATCGGGAAATCCGGTACACCAAGTACCTTTGCCGCCATTACAAAGTCCTGCTCCTTCAGACGATAAACCTCACCACGAACAAATCGGCAGGTTCCAATCCATCCAACGATACAAAGAGCAATGATCAAAGGCATTACACCACCCTGTCCGATTACCATCATAACAAGAATGGTAATAATAAGACTAGGAATACCATACAGGATATCTACGATACGCATTACGATCATATCCAATTTTCCGCCATAATATCCACAAAGTCCTCCGATTACGGCACCAACGCACATGTTTACAACTGCGGATATAAGACCAATGCTCAAGGATACTCGAGCTCCCATCCAGATACGTACCCACTGGTCACGTCCGGTAGAGTCACAGCCCAGCCAGTGTGCTGACGTCGGAAGAGAATGGATTGCTTCAATATCCATCTCTGAAAAACTATATTTACTGAACATAGGTGCAAAGATTGCAAGCACTGCATAAAGAACAATGATGATCAGTCCTACGATTGCAGAACGGTTCTTTTTTAAGCGTCGCCATGCATCCTGCCAGAAAGAGAGAGATGGCCTGCTGATACTTTCCATACGCTTTGCATCTTTTCCCTTGATTACAAACATATCGCGATTCAATTCTGCCATTCTCTCACCTACTTTCTTCCAATTCGTACACGTGGGTCTGCAACACCATACAGAATATCCACGATCAAGTTAGCAGTTACAAGGAATATACCATAGAACACCGTCATACCCAATACCATTGAGTAGTCATTGACGCTGACACTTTCAACATAATATTTACCCATACCAGGGATTGCGAAAATAGACTCAAGAACGAAAGTACCAGTCAGTACTGATGCAACTGTCGGTCCAAGCACTGTCATAACAGGCATAATTGCATTTCTGATCTGATGCTTACATGTAATACGCATTTCCGACAATCCTTTGGAACGCGCTGTCTTAATGAAATCCTGCTGTACAACTTCCAACATACTGGATCTCATAATACGCGAGACGGATGCAAGCGTATAGAAGGACAACGCAAGAGCCGGAAGAATCGTATACTCGATTCCATTATATTTTGCAACCGGCAACAATCCCCATTTAATACCAAAAAAGTACTGAAGGAAAGCACCCATAATAAAGTCTGGAATACTGGTACCGATAACAGCTACGATAACACAGAAAAAGTCAATCTTTTTGCCACGGTTTCTTGCTGCAATAATTCCCAGAACAAGTCCGATAGAAATTGCAAGAACAAGTGCACGGATACCAAGATCCGCTGAAAATGGGAATGTCTGTCCAATGATGTAATTTACAGTTTTATTGGTATATTTCATAGAATAACCAAAATTACCACGCAGAAGATTTCCCATATAAACAAAATATTGTACAAGTAACGGCTTATCAAATCCATAATAAGATCTCATATTCTCTGCTACCTGCTCTGTAAGCTTTGCACTGGTAAATGGATCACCCGGCATTAAACGCACGAGGAAAAACACGATCGTTACCAACGCCCAGAGAGTCAGCACAGCTGCCACTACACGTTTCGCTACATACTTAGCCACAATACATACCTCCTACTGTAAAAGAAAAAATGCTTCAACGAAGGACGAACCTTCTCTTTCTCCCCTGAAGCACTTTTTTCAATCTTTCATACATCCCGCCCGGCTAAAAGCCGGGCGGAACTGCTTTACAGAGTTTTATCTGTCAAAATTATTCTGCAACGTCTGCATATACCCAATCAAGGTTGATTGCACAGTGGAAGAATACAAGACCAGATACTTTTTCACTTACAAGATAGTGAACTTCTCTCTGCTGAAGAGGAATAAATGCACCATCATCAATAATCTTCTGTTCTGCATCAAACAGGTAATCCATACGTGTCTTTGCATCTGTTTCAGTCTGAGAAGCTTTCAGATCTGCATCAACTTCATCATTTGCATACTGGCTGTAGTTATAGAAGCTGTCAGATTTGAACAGTTCAAGGTAGCTGTATGGATCATCATAGTCAGCTCCCCATCCGCCGTAACCGATTTCGAAATCGCCACCTGGAAGAACTGTTCCGTAGATATCAGTATATGTTACCTGACGGATTGTTACATTAATTCCAAGAGCTTTCTGCCACAGTTCCTGACAAACTTCTGCAATCTTCTTGCTGGACTCTACGTCAGTAGTAACGATCTCAACGCTGATGTCAGAAGCTTTTGCAATACCAAGTTCAGACATTGCAGCATTCAGATATTCAACTGCTTTATCTGTATCGCCATCTAATGGATAAGAATTCAGTTCATATTCTTCACCATATGTCTTTTCTGCACCCTGAAGTCCTTCAAATACAAGGCTGTTGCTTGGTTTGTAAACATCACTTGTTGCAAGTTTAATATAGCTGTTACGATTCAGAGCATAGTTCAGAGCAAGACGGAAATTCTTGTTTCCAAGAACTTTGTTTTCACTCTTATGATTAATATAGAAGTAATCTACGTTACCATTTAAGAAAGTATTGTCCTGACCTTCATATTCCGGAACACTTGCAGATGGAATCTCAACATAATCAAGTTCGCCGGATTCATACATAGCAAGCTGAGTCTCTGCTTTTTCAACATAGCTCATAATTGCTTTGTCAAGTTTAATGTTATCTGCATCCCAGTAATTCTCATTTTTCTCAAATACATATTCCTGATTTTCAGAGCTTGTTAATTTGAACGGACCGGAATATACATTCTTGTCTGCTGTAGCTGCAAAGTCATTGCCATATTCTTCAGCAACATCCTGACGACATGGAGCATACTGGCTAGAAGAACCAACAAGGCTCAGGAAATAAGCTGTCGGATTTTCAAGAGTAACTTCAAATGTCTGGTCATCAATAGCTTTTACGCCAAGTTCAGATGGATCCATTTCTCCAGTCTCAACTGCATAACCATTCTTAATATACTCACCGATGAATGCATATAAAGCACCTGTCTCAGGGTCAAGAAGACGCTGCCAGCCATATACGAAATCATTTGCTGTGATTGGCTCACCATCGCTCCATTTTGCATCTTCACGAAGATGGAAAGTATATACAAGACCATCATCAGAAACTTCCCATGATTCAGCAACACCTGGTGTAACCTCACCGCCTGTATTACGTACAAGACTCTCTGTTACTGCATGCTGAAGTTCATTGTCAGGAATACAGTTTCCTTTCTGTGGATCCAGAGATGTCGGCTCTGTTCTGGTAGCATAACGGAATACCTTTTCTCCTGATCCGCCTTCTCCTTCAGAACCTCCGTCATCGGATTTTGGTGTACTACAACCGGCAAGTAAAGTAACTGCCATTGCTGCAGAAAGTAAAGCTGCTAATATTCTCTTTTTCATAAGTGATCCTCCTTTTCTTTAAAGTTCTATTAGCTCATGTGTAGCACTTATCAGGTTCTCATATCCTTCTTTGGTGACAATACCCTGATCTTCGATTCGGACACCGCCCCATCCAGGAATATAAAGCCCTGGTTCTACCGTCATCACGCTGTTCTCTTCTAATATATTACTGCAATTTGCTCCAATATTCGGAAGTTCATGGACGAACAGCCCTACTCCATGACCAATTCCTCTGTAATGATATTGGAAATATTCTGTATCTTTTATTGCTTCCAATGATGCTTCATAACAGGATGTACCAGTCACTCCTGCTCTGACGCTCATTTCTGTATCCTCCGTCATGCGCCGGCACAGATCATAAACTTCTCTCTGCTTTTCATCAGCTTTTCCAACAACTACTGTTCTTGTCATATCTGATAAATAACCTTTGTACTGGCATCCATAGTCCATAAGTACGAAATCACCATACTCAATACTCTTATTTCCGGGAATTCCATGAAGCAGGGAAGTTCTTGCCCCGGAAATGAGAATTCCTCCATACGGTTTTGTATCTGCGCCTTCCATTACCATATAATGGGAAAGTTTTGAAGCAAGTTCTTTCTCTGTCACTCCTACCCTTACATCTTTAAGAATCTTTTCAAATGCCCTTGACGCTATATCACATGCAACAGTAAGATTTCGAATCTCTTCCGGAGTCTTTACTGCACGGAATCCTTCGATCACGTTTACTGTAGGTACAAATTCCGCTTTAATCTGATCCTGCATGGATTTCCACAATGCAAATGTCAGATAATCCTGTTCAAATCCTATTTTCGTAACCTCATCCTGCTTTGCAAAATGTGAAACCGTTTCTCCCATGTTATAGCCGTTCTTACCACGCCAGTCCACAATTTCAAAATCAGGACATTCATAAGATGCCTGCTCAGTGTATCTCGCATCTGTAATGAAATACTGGTTTTTCATTGTAATAAACAGATAAGAATCTTCACCCGTGTAAGCACTGATACATCTTACATTTGCCGGCTTCGCAACGAAAAAACCACTTAACCCCTCCTTTTCCATATATGCTTTCAACTGTTTCAGTCTTGTCATTTTTCTTTCCTCCCACAGACAAGTTATTTAGTTTCTACAGAAAGAAACTTCCCGCAGAAACTAGAATGCGTTCTAGTTTTTAGACCAGAAAACGCCATGAAATTTTTTCATGACGCCTTTATCTTCTGTCATAGTATTCACGCTATGACGTCTCGCTATTGAATTTTAAATAACTACTCCATCGGACAGATAACATATGTATGATATGCTTTAGTTCCAACCTCACAAAGCGGAATCCATCGATATCCCTCACACTCAAATTGTAAAGGATCTTCGGTAGGAATCATCTGTTTCTCAATTCCCGTCTCTGAGAACGAGAAGCTAAGAAACTCTTTTTGTTCAGATAATGCAGCCATAACATATGGTCCATACTGAACTGCCGCTTTTTCCGGTTCATCCGGTGTACGGATTATTTGAAAATGGTACGGAAATTCCAGTTCAATTTCTGTTCCCCGAGAAAAGTCGCGTGAAAGAAGAAGATAACCTTTCTCACACGGAACTTCTGTAATTTCTTTTCCGTTTTCTATTATTCTATATTCATTTGTCCAACATGGTATGCGAATCTTTACTGCATTCAGTCCGCTCCCTTTTATGAAGATCCGGATCTTCTCCGGTGTACTTCTGTTTGTTTCCTGTTTTACAAATATATCTTTTTCTTTCCACCACATCTTTGATGGAATAAACAAATTGATATAAATATCTCCTGTATCATCATAGAAATAAATACCTTCCCGATATTTAAAACGGCTTTCCATCCCCGTCCCATGACAACAACTATTCTCAAATAAAAACTCTCTCCGCATTCCCGGACCAAGCGGAAAGAAATAAGTACTCTCCCCCGTCACTTCTTCGTCCTGCGTCGCAAGGATATGATTTAAAACTGTGCGCTCATAATAATCCATGTAATAAACATCCGGGGAATACCGATAAAGATCTTTGGAAAGCTTCAACATATTGTAAGAAGCACATGTCTCTATCGTCTTTTCATTCAGAAAAGTGCCAATTTTTCCACTCTCGTGAAATATTTCAGCCTCTCCGGTTCCACCGTTTGCATAACAATGAGATGAAACAACAATCTTCCAGAAAAACTCTGCAAGTTCAAAATATCTTTTCTCCCCTGTTGCTTCGTATAATCTCAACGCTCCGATCATCTGGGGAATATGCTGATTCGCATGCATATTTCCAAGGGCGTCTTTTTTCTCTTCCAAAGGTCCAAACAAATTATCATTATCAAATAATCTGGCACATTTCAGGAATTCTTCTTTTCCGGTAATCATATAAAGTTCTGCCATAACAGCATTCATACCGCCAAATTCTCCTGCAATGTACAGTCCCCACATCTTCGTAAGCTGCTCATGTGGAAGCCTCGATAATCGATTCCATGCCCACATTCCAATTCTTTCGGCAATCTGAAGCGCCTTTTGATAATGAATGAGGGAATAGCAATCTAACAAACCAGCCAGGATCTTATGTAATGTATAATATGGTGCCCAGATAGTCGGGTATGTGGTATATTTTTCCAGAAGATCAAATTGTTCTTCTGAATAAGCACTCAAAAATCCTTCTTTTGTTTCCGGATTTTCAGAAAAGGAATCCTGACATTCTCCAAACGCATCTACTATATAAATTGCTTTTTCTTTTATTCTTTTATTACCTGTAGACCAATAGCACAAAGCCAAAGCAGATAAATAATGTCCCGTTGTGTGTCCTCTTAGTTTTCCATCCGGGGCATCCCACCCGTCTAAAGGTTTTGCTCCTTTTGTATCCAGTCCTGATGCTCGTCTGAAATTATATAACATCCGATCATCATCTACTGACAGAAGAAATTTTAACATATTTTCCTGTGACTCGTAAAAAGCACTTCCCTCTATCAGTCTTACTTCTGCTTCCGAGCATTCCTTGACTTGTAAAACCATATTCTTTTTTCTCACCTTCATTTTCCGGAAGGTAACTTTCTCTTTGTTTGTTAAATTACTGTCATTCCAGAAATTCCGCTAATTCTCACGGATTTCAGCAATTTTGTAATTATCAGATCTGCAATGCATTTCTTTTCAAAAAAATAAATACACAATAAATCTTTTCATTTTGGTGATTTTTTGTTCATAATTATGATTTTATTATATTCTTTTTCTCGTCATTTGTCAATAATACAACATTATTCATATAAAATATCTATTCTCTTAATATTATATATCACAGAAGCTTATCTGTACTGCGCTGATATACCCACACACTCATAATCTCTTCTGTTCCCTTATTATAAATGCAATGACGTTCACCGCCCTTAACAAACACGGAATCCCCGGGATATAATTCATAGGTCTTATCTTCTATTTCAATAGTAAGCACTCCTGTCAAAACAGTCCCCATCTCGTCAAGGACATGTCGATAGTACTGTTTTTTTATACCATCTCCGGGCTTGATCCGGATATATTCCAGGACACAATTATTCTGTTTAAAATCAATAATCCCAACTGACATGTTTTCTTCCGGATGAAGTTCTTCTTTTATTTCATCTTTTCTTATTACGGCACTCCCTGTTCCCTTCATCTGCAGCACATCAGTAATACTTACCTCCAGTGCTTCACATATTTTTGCAAGATTGTCAATTGTAGGAGTAGTTTTGTTTTGCTCAAAAGTACTTAAATATCCTACAGATAATCCCGTATATTGTGATAACACTTTAATTGTCATTAACTTTTTCTTTCGAATATCTCTAACACGCTCTCCAAGATGACTAGTATCAAGCATACTTCTCCTCCTCCAATATTGCATCTTACGAACTGCACAAACTCATTTTGTCTTTATTTTAACCATATATTAATAATATATCTGATTTTTCGTGATTTGTACATGCCTATTTCAGAATTTATTATTATTTATGCAATATAAAACAGTGGATGGTACAGAAATATCTATATCCCCCACTGTTTCATTTGCATTATTATCCATCACTTTTGCATAAAATAGAAATTCCTATACTTGAAACTCTCCTTAGATTTCCGCTCTCTTTCTATCCGGATGTTCTCCTGACCATCCAGTCTGCGGCATTGTATCAATGCGCGACATATCCTCCGCTGAGATTTCAAACGAAAAAATGTCCTGATTCTGTTTCATCCGCTCTAAAGACCCAGATTTCGGGAGCGGAATTATCCCCTTCTGCAGCGCATACCTGAGGCATATCTGTGCCGCAGATACATGATACTTATTTGCCAGTTCAAGCACTAATTCATCTTCAAGCACTCGTCCCCTTCCAATCGGGCTCCATGCCTGTACCAGAATCTGATTATCTTTACAATACTGCACAGTTGCATTCTGCGTATATCCAGGATGAAATTCTATTTGATCCACCATCGGCCTTATCTCACAATTATCAAGAATATTCATAATATGATGAGGCAAAAAGTTACTGAGGCCAATAGCGCGAACCTTACCATCCTTATATAACTCCTCCAGAGCCCTCCATGTCTGTATATCCAACTTTTTCCACTCTTTATATTCAGAAGATGGTAACGGCCAGTGAATCAAATAAAGATCAAGATACTCTGTTCCCAGATTATTTAATGTACGTGTAAATGCTTTTTTAACTTCTTCATATCCCATCTCATCTTTCCATGCTTTAGATGCAATAAAAAAGTCTTCTCTTGCAAATCCACTCTCCCTGATTGCCTGGCCTACATAATCTTCCGTTCCGTAAAAGGACGCTGTATCAAAATATCTGTATCCACTGTCAATTGCCATCCGGATAATCTCCGCATTATTTCCAGAAGCTGCTTTATAAGTTCCAAACCCCATACAAGGAATTTTAATGCCATTATTTAAAGTATACGTGTCATAAATACTCTTCATCTTCCGTCATCTCCTTACCACAGCCACTCTTTATTTAATTTCAACAACTGGATAATCCTGCGCTTCTACTGCACTTTTTAGTATATCATCTGTCACTTCACTGCTCATCTTTACGATTGCGGTCCCTGCCTCATGACTCACAATTGCCTCCTCAACTCCCGGAAGTGCCTCCAGAGTCTTTTTTACTCTTGCCTCACAGTGTCCACACATCATTCCTTCAATCTTCATTGTTTTTTCCATCTTTTTTTCCTCCTTATTTTCTTCATGATTTTCTATAATTGATACTGACATTGCAGTTTTTGATACCTTTCTCTTCTTATCTTTTCCAGTATCATACAGTTTGAACCAGTTCAGGCGCAAGGCATTCGTCACTACACAAAAACTTGACAGACTCATAGCTGCCGCTCCAAACATAGGGTTCAGTTTTAATCCAAAAAGCGGATACCAGACTCCTGCTGCCAACGGAATACCAATTATGTTATAGATAAATGCCCAGAAAAGATTCTCATAAATATTATTAAGTGTTGCACGACTCATACGGATTGCAGCAGGTACATCGCTTAACCGGCTCTTCATAAGAACCACATCTGCAGCATCGATTGCAATATCTGTTCCGGCTCCGATAGCTATACCCATATCAGCACTTGTAAGCGCCAAAGCATCATTGATTCCGTCCCCTACCATCGTAACCTTGCCGAACTTTTTGAGCTCCTGAATAACTTTTTCTTTTCCGTCCGGCAGGACACCTGCAATAACTTTGTCAACTCCTGCCTTTTTCCCAACCGCTGTAGCTGTTCTTTCATTGTCTCCGGTAAGCATAACCACATGAATTCCCATATTCTGAAGTTCCCTGATTGCTTTCGGACTATCCTCCTTAATTACATCAGCAACAGCAATGATTCCGATAAATGTTCCATCCTTACAGAATAATAATGGAGTTTTTCCCTCCCCAGAAAGTTTCTTATACAAATCTTCGGTTTTTTCTGAAAGTGTAACCTTCCCACTGATAAAACGATAATTTCCGCCGTAAAGTTCACTTTTTTCAAGTCTTGCCGACAACCCATTTCCTGCTACCGCCTGAAATTCAGTCACTTCTATATCATTATATTTTTTCTCTTCTATTAAAAATGAACGAATTTCCTCCTCTTTTTTTTCACCAAATCGAATGACCGCTCCCGCCAGCGGATGCTCACTTTTCTTTTCCAATACGTAGGCATACGCTAAGAGTTCCGTTTCTGAAATCCCTTCTGCCGGACATAGCTCTGTCACTTTTGGTTCGCCACAAGTAATCGTTCCGGTTTTGTCTAATACAACAAATTGTGTCTTACCTGTCTCTTCCAAAGACACAGCCGTCTTAAACATAATACCGTTTTTTGCACCAACTCCACTTCCGACCATGATCGCTACCGGGGTTGCCAGTCCCAAGGCACACGGACAACTGATGACTAGTACAGAGATACCTCTGGCCAGGGCAAATCCTATACTCTGACCAAATAAAAGCCACACAGCAATTGTAACCACTGTAATGACAATCACAACAGGGACAAACACACCAGATACTTTATCTGCCACCTTTGCAATCGGTGCTTTTGTTGCAGCTGCGTCACTGACCATCTGAATTATCTGCGACAGCGTAGTATCTTCCCCCACTCTGGTCGCTTCACATTTGAGATAACCTGACTGGTTTAATGTGGCTGCACAAACCGTATCTCCTGGCTCTTTATCTACTGGAATACTTTCCCCCGTTAGCGCTGATTCATTTACTGCACTGCTTCCTTCCACAATAACACCATCTACCGGTATATTTTCTCCGGGACGGACTGCAAATAAATCCCCTTTTTTAACCTGTTCTATGGGTACCTGTTTTTCCACTCCACTCTGAATGATCACCGCAGTTTTAAGAGCAAGTTTCATAAGACTTTTCAGTGCATCCGTTGTCTTACCTTTGGATCTTGCTTCCAACATCTTTCCTACTGTGATCAAAGTAAGAATCATTGCTGCAGATTCAAAGTAGAACTCATGCATGTATTTCATGACGCCTTCCATGTCCATCCTCATCTGTGCGTCCGTCATGGCAAACAATGCATAAGTACTATAAATGTAAGAAGCCCCCGCCCCAAGCGCAACCAATGCATCCATATTCGGTGCTCTGTGAATCATGCTCTTAAATCCACTGATGAAAAATTTCTGATTGATCACCATAACTGCTGTCGTAAGTAAAAGCTGTATGAGCCCCATTGCCACATGATTGTTGGACAAAATATCCGGAAGCGGCCAGTTCCACATCATATGTCCCATAGAGACATACAGCATTGGAATCAGGAAGCAAAGGGATGCAATCAATCTTTTCTTCATCTTTGGTGTCTCATGATCTATCAGCACATCTCCTTCTGAGGACTGATTTTCTTTATTACTTTCCGCCAGGGTTTCTCGTTTCTTTTTCGATGCTCCATACCCGGCATTTTCTACCGCAGCAATGATTTCTTCTGGACTTGCACTGCCTTCAATACCCATGGAATTTGTCAGAAGACTCACAGAGCACGCGGTCACTCCGGGTACTTTAGATACTGCTTTTTCCACTCTTGCACTGCAGGCAGCACAACTCATGCCTGTTACTGTATATTGTTCCATGCCTATTTCCTTCCTGTTATTTCATTAATTTCTGCAAAGTTAATACGAGTTCATCAATAGTCTCTTCTTTCCCCTGTCGGATATCCTCTGCGACACATGTCCGTATATGATTCGCCAGCAAAACTTTATTAAAGCTGTTAAGAGCGGCATTAATTGCAGATACCTGAATCAATATATCTGTACAGTATGCGTTCTCCTCAACCATCCTTTTTACGCCTCTTACCTGACCTTCAATACGGCTGAGACGATTAATCAGGTCTCGGTACTCTTTATCTCCACGTTCTTTTGTCTTATGACTACAGCATTCCATTTTTCCTTCCACCTTAATCACCCATCTTTCTTTTTACTTTCATCATTATATACCCCCTAAAGGTATTGTGCAAGCATAAAAATCTGCGGGATTACATTATATGTTCCCGCAGATTTTCATCTTCATATTCAAATACGCATCTCTCAAATGCGTTGATCACATGTGTATCCTGATATTTGTCATATCTTTTATGCTTTCTCCCATATGACATATGTACATGCCCATGAAGGAAAAAACGTGGCTTATATTTTTCAATTAAGTCTGTGAAAATTTTAAATCCCTGGTGCGGCAAATCTCTGGCATCATTCAGCTGATAAGCCGGAGCATGGGTCACAAGGATATCAAATCCTCCATGTTTAAGAAGTTTAAACATCATTTTTCCGACTCTCTTTCTCATTCCCCATTCCGTATACTGATATTCTCCATCCCTATACCTCATAGAACCTCCAAGTCCAAGAATACGGATTCCTTTATAGACATAAATCGTATCATCAATACAGATACACCCCTCCGGTGGAATCTGATCATACTTCTCATCATGATTTCCATGTACATACAATACCGGTGCCGAAGTAAATGTAGCCAGGAACGATAAATATCTGGGATCCAGATCGCCACAGGAAATGATAAGGTCAATACCTTCTAACTTACTTTTTTGAAAATAATCCCACAGATATGGTGACTCTTCATCCGAAATTGCAAGTATTTTCATAATCTATGGTTACCCTTTCTTTTTATCGATTCCCTGCTGATTGATCACAGGTTTTGACTGTTCGGTTAATTCTTCTTCTTTTGGAATGGAACCAATGACATTTTCCGCCAGCCAGTCCATTTCAACAATGGCTTCCGGAGACAGCGTATCATATGGATGATTCTGTACAATTCCATTCTGTGAATATAAAATTCCGGAAAACGGATTAAATTCTCCACTGCTTATTGTCTTCTTTAACAGTTCTACCAGCCTCTTTGTTCCGATTGGAAGATTTTGAGAGCAAATGACATCTACCACCCCTGCTGACATTCCCCACCAGTAATTAATTGCTTTTGTAGTCGAAGGGTCATCATCATATTTCCATGTTCCTTCCATAATTGTAAGAATCAGACGCTCATAAAATTTTCCCCACTGCCATACAGGCATGGCTAGACTCTTTGGATATCCATGATACATTTCAAAAATTCCAAAATATCTGGAGGCATCTTCCGGTATATTCATATCTTTACCTGAGATAATAGAAGCATCACTGTTTTTCAGACTTTCCAGTGCATCATGATCTTTTCTCGCAGTCCAGTCCAGATAGACTTCTGCTCTCGGATTTATCATTTTTGCCCCAAGGGCGAATGCATTAATATTTGCAATTGTTCCAAAAATAGGATAGTCAGCAATATATGCAAGCTTATCATTTGTCGCCATAGCCCCCGCAATCGCGCCCATCAGAAACTTCGCTTCATGCATCCGCGCATAGTAAGTTCGGATATATCGATGGGAAGTATTCAAGGAACAGTTGAGAATCCGGATATCCGGATGGGCAATTGCTGCCTTTACACTCGCCTGCGCAAAAATCGGCGTTGTTGTAAAAATAAGATTACACCCTTTTGAAGCTGCCTGCTCTAAAGTATCTTCGATCGTATCCAGTGTAACATTTTCAAAACAGATTGATGTTATCTCATCCGGGAACCTCTGCTCCAGATGAAGCCTTCCAAGTTCATGTGCATAAGTCCATGCCGAAGTCATTGGTGTCTTTTCGTAGACAAATGAGACTTTCAATTTTGGTGTTCCCGTCAGGCGCAATTTGAAAGAAAGTGGTTTTTCTTTTGTTGTAGGATCCATCTTAAGATCAATCTCTTTTTCTTCCTGTAAAAGTTCAAACTCTTCCCAGCTTTTTGTCACCAGCCTCTTAAGCTCACTGGTCGTCATATCATCCAGTGTCTGATAATCATGAACATGAATGAACGCAAGAAATGCATCTCCCGGGGTACATCTTAAGTCCTCTCCTCCATTTGCTTTAAACTCCGTCAGAAAACGGGTATATATGGAACTGAATGTAAGTTTTTCATCATCATTCCACTCTTCTTTCGGTGCCTTTCCCACTTCTGCCTGAAGCTTTACAAAACTTCCTTCTTCGGAAAACCAGATATAATTAATCTTCGAAAGCTCATAAAAATCCATGAATTCATAATATATATTATTATCTTTTTCTCCGGTCCTCCTTGGAACAATACGCGTTACCACTCCCGGAACAGACACTACGTCAAAATACTTTAAGACACTGACTCTTTTATTTCCTTCCAGCACATAAAATTTATTCATGTACTCATAGGCTTTGATCGGCTCTCTGATTCCTTCTTCTTCATGACTTTTACACAGAGCACTCCATTTTTGTTCAAACTCTGTGCCAGCCTTCAGAATTGGCATGAAATTCGCCGCAAAAGCACTGCTCCTGCCTCCGGTTTTCGTTCCTGCAATCTGATCCATCGGAATCTGGACCAGACCAAGGGGCATTTCCGAATACTCTCCTTTCGGAGGCATAATGTCATCCAGGACCTGAAGTGTAGGAAGCATTCCTCGCATCATACGGTACTGATATTCTTTTTTTCCCATTTTATATGCTCTGCTATAATCTTCTGAAGCCATATGTTCCTCCTCTATTTTTGATCATATTGAAGTTTCCCTTCAATTCCACATACCAGAAGTTTTTCTCCATTAACATTAAATCGGATGTTCATCCCGGCATAATCCATGCCATAGATACGTTCCGGATCGTTCTGATAAGAAGGCCTTGGGTCCTGAGAAAGAATCTGTTTCAAAACTTCCAGTTCATTTTCATCAAACAGTTTTTCTGCCTCTTCTGGAATCAGAACCTCCAGCCGATATTCTTTTCGCTTTTCCGCAAATCCACCACGCGCATCTGGATACGAATCGACATAGGGAAGATACGGTTTGATATCAAAAATTGGCGTTCCATCCATAAGATCCGCACCGGTCACATAGAGAACCGGTCCATATTTTTCAGTTATTTCCACTTTATCAAGTTTCACACAGGATAATCCGATCGGATTTGGTCTGAATGGTGAACGTGTTGCAAAAACACCTACCCTTTGATTACCTCCAAGCCTTGGCGGACGAACTGTTGGTTTCCAATCATCCATAAATACCTCAGAAAATTTCCACAAAATCCAGAGATGAGAATATTCTTCGATTCCTCTAAGCGCATCTGGATTCTGATATCTTTCCTCAAAAACAATCCGCCCCCTCGTATCCGCCAGCCCACTTTGCCTTGGAATTCCGAATTTGGATGAAAAATCTGTCTCTATATGTGCAATTTCATGAAAGGTTGTCAGCCCTCTTTTTTCTCTATCTTTCTCTGTCTCTTTTCTGTTCATTTTTATAAATTAAGCCCCCGGTACCGATTGATACATGAAAAAATTTCTATTCTTCGTGGCATGGCAAGGTTCCCCGGAAGATCTTTACCATCATTTCCAAACAGTACAGAAAAACCATCTTTTTCCATCTCTGTATATAATCTGTCGACATGCTTTTGAATGGATGTTTTTCCGTCAAATCTTTTCTCCTCCAGGAATTTAATAATATATCCCAGACTCGTAAGCTGCTCGGAGTCAGCAAGCTGTTCCACATATCGAAGATCGATCATCGCTTTACTTAAAAGCACACCATCTCTTCCCTGTGTCTTTATCTTGATCCTGCCTTTATGATACACTCCCGGATTCTTTTTAGGGAGTCTTTCAAAATCCGGCATTTCAGCCTTCTTATCCGGATATTCCAGTCCCGGATATTTTAAAGCCGCTTTTTTTGCAAATTCTGTAATATCTTTTGGCACATAGTGATCCATCTGTACAATTCGGTCTGCCACCTGAAAATAAGCTCCCGAGCTTCCTGCAACAAGCACTGTGGAAGTTCCAAACTTCTCATACATCTCTCTCATTCTCTCAATAAACGGAGTGATTGGTTCCATATTCCTGTGAATCACCTGCTGCATAAGCTCATCTCTGACCATAAAATTTGTCGCGCTTGTATCTTCGTCGATAAAAAAGGCACTGGCTCCTGCCTCGACAGCCTCAATCACATTTGCAGCCTGCGAAGTACTTCCACTTGCATCCTGTGTGTAAAAGGCTTTTGTCTCTTTCTCATTTGGCAGATCATTGATGAACATAGATATATCGGTATGTTTAATACTTCTTCCATCCTCCGCGCGGATTTTAACCGCATCAGCATCCACAACAACATACTCTCTTCCATCTCCAGCAATATGTGGATAAATTCCCATCTCCAAAGCCTTCAGAAGTGTAGACTTTCCATGGTAACCTCCACCTACGATCAGCGTAATTCCCTTTTTGATTCCCATACCGGTAATTGTGCCTTTATATGGAAGATCTAATGTAATTTTCATCGAGTCAGGCGAAGAAAAAGGGATTGCATTTTTCATAGGTTTTCCGGATATCCCGGATTCTCTGGGAAGTATTGATCCGTCAGCCACAAACGCTATCAGTTCCAGCTTTTTAAGGCTACGCCGGATATACTCCTGATCCACAGAAAGTTCCATCACATGCTCTGCTTTATCCGTATCAATATTATGATAAATAGAGGAACTCTCCACACATTTCGGCAAAAAATCAAACAGAATCTTTATTAATTCATTTGCATTAATACTTCTCCCATTCGCCGGAAATCCGGCTTCAAAACGTATCACAATGTCACCACTGTCCACATCGATTGTACAGGCACTTCTTTCAAGAATTTCCTGCCCGCATCTTGTTACGGACAGAATTCCGCTTTTACCTGAACCTTTTGCCCGAAAAGAATACTTCTGTATCTGTCTTTCAAAAAGTCTCGTAAGATGATCCTGCAGCGCAATTCTTTTATATTTTTTATCATACAGTTTTTCCGGAAAACCTGCTGTTTTCTTTGGCACCTCTATATGAAGCTTTGATGGAGCCGCAAATGGATCTCCCTGTACATGATCAATATAGAGAACATACTTTTCAAACCGATAGCTTCCTTTTATCCCTTTATATGCCGGATACCCTTTCCGGTCAATACTATATAATAATTGCTTTAATTCATTTGCTGTCTTCATACTATCCGTCCTTCTGCTAATTAGTGCTATTAATAATCCTGCGCCTCTTTCCTGGTCATCCAGAAATGAATTCCTGTCGTGGAGTCCATCCAGCGATCTTCATTAAAATTTTTTACCTCGACCCATTCACCTTTTTTATAAACAAAATTTTCATCAACAAGTGACCATGCTTCATCAAAATTTTCTTCGTAATCAAAGCTTTTTATCGTAAGTACCTTGGCTTTATTACAGCGACATGAAGGAAGAGTCGCAGAAGTTCTTTTTGCATCTGCCGGAACCAACAACTGAACCATTCGGTCATTGACACATTTCTTGTAAGCGAGAAATGCTCCTGTCTCCGGACAATGCAGGCGAAACCACTGTGTTCCTTCATTAGACACAATGCCTTCCAGATTAGCATGCTCTAACACTGCCCCGAACAGATTTGCATCTTCAATATTACACTCTTTCATGTCACAATATCTGAACGATGCGGTCATCATAGATGCATTTTTAAAACAGGCTCTTTTCATAGAACACCCGTCAAACAATGCGTTCTCAACACTACTGTTTTCGAAATTAACTTCATTTAATACTGTATTCTGAAAAGAACTTAAAGTAAAATCTGCATTACTGAAATCTGCTCCGCTAAGATCCATATCCCATATCTCACATTCTGTGAATGAAAGTCGTTCTTCAGGCTTTCTGTCTGCAAATGCTTTCTTAAGTTCATCTTCCGATATTCTTCGCATAATACCACTCCCGCCATCATACTCAGATTATTATATATATTCGCTATTCTCCAATTTCTTATAGATCAACGATTCTTGGGCGGTGATGTGTATATGGAAGAAACTTTTTCAATAGATCCTGTGTTTTAAACTTTAAATGTGTCGTATTAATACCTGTATTACATACAAAATACTCTGCCTCCGCAACTTCTTTATCAATGATCAGCTGAACATAATCATCTTTATCATTCAAAAGTCCCACAACACTTGCTGAGCCTGGCTTAGTGCCAAGATGTTCCCACATATGCTCCGGAGAAGCAAATGACATATGAGACACTCCAAGTTTCTTACTGAAAGAAGCAGTATCAAATGCTTTCTCTTCAGGCATAACCAGAAGGAAAAAGCTTGTCTTTTTCTGATTACACAAAAAAACGTCTTTTCTGACCGGCGCGTTAAGAACCTTACCGATATCTGAGCACTCTTCCATTGAAGATGCCGGATCATTATCTACACGCTCAAATGGAATTCCTAACTTCTTAAATACTTTATATACTTCCTGCTCCAATGGTACCCTTTCACTGATATTCTCCGGTATCGTTGTTACAATTTCACTAATATACATAAATGTTTCCTCCTCGTTAATTCATTGACCATATCTTTATTTATTTTAGCACAGCACCTCTGTGAATACTACTCAAAAGAATCGTCAGAACAAGAAAAAAATTATTATATATTAGCCAAATATGATATACTAATAAACACTGTCATACAAATATAACAATCGGAAAGGGGTTATTATGAGATATATTTTAGCCTCTGCGTCACCACGCAGAAAAGAATTACTGGAAAAGACGGGGATCCCATTTGAAATCATCCCTTCTTCTGTAAATGAAAAAATCACGAAGACAATACCTCCTGATGTTGTCATGGAACTGGCATACCAGAAAGCGGAAGATGTATTCAAAACGCTTATGTCAAATATTTCTGAAACTGAAGACATTACTGTGATTGGAGCTGATACAATTGTCGTTTACCGGGATGAGATTCTTGGAAAACCTATTGATAAATCAGAAGCCTACGATATGCTCTCCATGCTTGCTGATCGTACTCATCAGGTTTATACTGGTGTATCTCTCATCACGCGAAAAAACGGTCACACAAAAACTCGCTCCTTTTTCGAAAAAACAGATGTGACATTTTACCCAATATATAAAGAAGATTTACTTCGTTATGTAGAATCCGGTGATTCACTTGACAAAGCCGGTGCTTACGGCATTCAGGGAAATTTCGCAATTCATGTAAAAGAAATAAAAGGAGACTATAACAATGTTGTAGGTCTCCCAATCGGGCATCTGTATCAGGAGCTGCTTCGCATACAATAATATAGTAAAAAAATACATACATATAAAAAACCCCGCCCTTATCTTGGACAAAGACGTATTATTCGTCTCGAAGGAAAACGATAGGGACAGGGTTTCTTAGCTTATTAATTATAATTTATCAAAATTCTATGCTTCTAATTTTGCTGCTGCTTCTTCAATAGCTTCACGCATAATACGCATCAACTGGTCAATCTGCTGTTTTGTAACAGTAAGAGGTGGAATCATACGGTTTACTCTGTCTCCGATTGCTGTGATCAGTGCCATTCTGTCAAGACATCCATGTTTTACTTCTACAGAAATCGGGATATCATATTCACATCCTACTAAGAGTCCACGTCCTCTTGCCTCTACAACGTGAGGAAGTTTTGCAAGCTCTGCTTTCATATACTCTCCCATTTCCTGTGCATTCTTGCTTAAATCATTGTCAAGAATCTCTGAGATAGAAGCATAAGCTGCTGCACATGCAATTGCATGTCCACCATATGTAGAACCATGTGTTCCTCTTGTGAATGCTTTTGCTACTTTTTCAGTTGCACAGCAAGCACCGATCGGCATTCCGCCACCCATAGCTTTTGCCATAGATACGCAGTCTGGTTTCACACCGTATCCCATGAATGCCATTGGAGCACCTGTACGTCCCCATCCTGTCTGAACCTCATCGAACAGAAGGAGCATATCATGCTCATCACAGAGTTTTCTCAGTCCTTCAATAAATTCCTGAGTTGCCGGACGTACACCGCCCTCGCCCTGTACTGGCTCGATCATGATAGCGATTGTATTTTCTGTAATCTTTGAAGCAAAATCTTCAAGGTTATTATATTCTGCATATGTAAATCCAGGAAGCATTGGCTGGAATCCTTTCTGGATTGCGCTGTCCGGCTGACCTGTTGCAGACATTGCACCATAAGTTCTTCCGTGGAAACCACGTTTTGCTGTGATAATCTCATATCTGTTTGGTCCGAATGTATCTACACCATATTTTCTTGCCATCTTGATCATACACTCATTTGCTTCTGTTCCTGAGTTCTGATAGAAAATCTTATCCATTCCGATCGTATCACAGATTTTCTTTGCAAGAAGTGCCTGTGGGATTGTATACGGGTAGTTAAATGTGTGCATAATATCATCAACCTGGTCTTTAATTGCTGCCACTACTTTTGGGTTTCTGTTTCCAGGGCTGTTAACAGCTACACCACCGTAAAAATCAAGATATGCATTTCCTTCCTCATCGTAAATATACATGCCTTCAGCTCTTTCAGCGATGAAATCATATCTTTCATATGTCTCCACCATATACTTGTTTACCATGTCTTTTAATTCTTGTGCGGTGAGTCCAGTATCTTTAAGTCTCATGAGAAAAATTCCTCTCTTTCCTTGTAATATTATTAAAATAGGGTATAAAAAAAGACAGCACACCTTTTTTACTTGGCGCCCTTGCCTTTGTTGGTACCCACTATAAACCTCTTTTTTTGAGCTGTCAATACTTTTTCCGATAGTTTATTTAAAGATTATTTGCCAAAAATCGGCTATGTTTTCCCTTGTATTTTGTCAACAATTTATCATTTTTTATTGAACATTGTCAAAAAAAGTCTCTTTTAAGTCCCTGTTTTCATGTTAATTCATTGTCAATAAATGCATAAAAAATGAGGCGTTCATTTGGAACACCTCATCCATTGCACATATTAGTTATACTTACGTTTTCTAGCAGCTTCAGATTTCTTTTTACGTCTTACACTTGGTTTCTCGTAATGTTCTCTTTTACGAATCTCCTGCTGAATACCAGCCTTCGCACAGTTTCTTTTGAATCTGCGTAAAGCGCTGTCTAACGTTTCGTTTTCTTTAACGATTACATTTGACATAGTCTCACACCTAACCTCCCCTCCAGTCCTATATTGTGCATCATACGACTGTTCGGGTATTTTTATTGCACTACATATGATTATATCACATATTTATTTTACGTCAACAATTTTTTGCCATTTTCAGGTATCTTTTGCAGATTCTATCTGCAAATTCAAAAGCCCTGTCATGTATGCCTTTTTCTATTAAAATCTCTGTCGGGAAATTAGCCATCTGGATATCAATTGCGTATTCAGGCAGCATAAATCCTTTATTCAGCACCATCGCATCGATAACCTGCTCTGCCACTAATTCACCCCCGGAATAGCCTGAAACTACTACCACATACAAATATTTCCCCGAAAAATCACTATTTCTGTATAATGCTGTCATTCGGTTGATGCAGGCACTCAAATTTGCTCCAATCGCATCATTATAATTGGGGCATAAAAAGATAATCGCATCACTTTGTTCAATTGCGGGATAAACTTTTTCAGTCATGATCCCGCCAAAAAAACATTTTCTCTCTTTCCCTAAACTTTGACATGTATGGAACGAACACCCTCTGCAATCCGGTATATTTTCCCCGTATAGATTGATTTCATCAACCTTAACAACATCCTCATCCATACACAACTGTTCTCTGATCAGCTTCCAGTAAGCATATGTATTTGATTTGGACTCAATACTGGAATGGATACAAGTCAGATGTCTTATCTTTTTTCCGGAATGTATTGTTTCCGCTTCTGCCGCTGCCCGCACTGCTTCCCTGGAACATTCCAGAAATGCTTCCTCCAGAGACAATCCTCTCAATGAAGCCTGATTCTTCATATTGCGCATCGATCCGGTTATCTCCGCAAATGCTTTCCCAGGCATCATGCATCCTACTCTGTTCAATACGAATGCGGCCTTACGCATTGCTTCTTTTGTATACAGTTCCCCGTCTCCCACTGCAATAATACCGCCGGACATCCCTTCCAGACACTTTGGAACAGACGCTATCTTTTTCAGTACAATATCCAGTGACAGATTAATTCCCGTCTCATCCATGGAAATAATGAAAACAACTGCTGTCTTCTCCTTTTCCTTCAGGGAAAGCAACTTCTCTGCACTCTCTGGTCCCTGTAAAAATGTCACTTCGTCTTTGCTATATTCTGTTTTCAGGTAATCAATCAGTCTCTGATATCTTACATGACCTTCTCCCTCCGCAAGACATACACAAATTATGTTTCTCAAATCAGCGCCTCCAGATTCTGATATGCTTTCTCAATCCGTTTATAAAGTTTATCCGGAAGTTCCAGTAGTTCAATCTCTGTTCCTGATGATGTTAATCGGTTCTTACACCCAAACCAGATATCTCCAAGTGGTACTGCGCTATAATGATACTCTCCCCGTATCGTAAGCAGGAGAGAAATTGCCGCAGAGGATAACGCCGGGGCAATATACGGCTTGTAACCTAGCTCCCGAACCTGGATATTGGCTGATACCGTAAGTGCCGTAAGCTCCAGTGACGCTTCTTCGTTATAATCCGAAATACTGTCAGCAACAACCAAATCGCGTCCATGAGGTCCAAATACACGTCCTTGTTTTAAAAATTTTTCATATACCGGGTTCTTCTTTGCATAATATGCTGCTCTTGCATTCATGACCCCTAATCCATAACCACGTATCTGTTCCGGGCGAAGCCCTTTTTTGTCAAACACTCCCGCTTCATCTGTGTTAGAACTTTTATATGCTGCATGGCACAGAAGATCCACCGGATCTGAGACAACAGCAAATAATCCTTTAAAACATGCTTTTCTTGCCATCTTTCCATAGATATCCATTAATTCCCGGTTTGCTTCAAGCTGTGCCATCCTTACATCTTTCACCTTTGATCCCACAGCCGCAATCCCTTTTGTAGCACTAAATACAAAGATATCACAGGAAAACAAGTCATCCATCCCTACAATCTTCACTTCTGGAAGCCTGTCATAATCCCAGGGATACGCGATCTGATTCATCTCTATCTCCAGCCTTGAGAGCTGCTTCTCATTCAGATCACAGATCCCAATCTCATCAATGACATCTCCTCCCATCGTCTTAAGCGCCAAAAGTATCGTAGAGCCCACATCTCCTACTGCAAGAATATTCACTTTCAGCCGTTTGTGCTCTGCTTTTTTTAAAGGATTTACCTCTTGTTCTTTATATCTTTTGTATCTGCTTTCTCCCACAAGATCAATCAATGTACTCATGTTGTCACCCCACTAGTCCTGCATCTTCCTCAGACGTTTCATTTTCAGAATATCGTTTTTGACATAGCTTGATGCGGGCACCTGCATATCATAAGTCAGATTCTCACCCTGATCAATATAGTACGTCTCTCTGATAACTTCGTTTAATCTTCCAAGCGTCAGATTTTTCTGATACATTTTCTGATATTCTTCCTCCAGAACGCTAAGCAGCTCAAGAGTATTCTCTAGACACGCAAAGGAAAACTCATAATAAGCATCCCATGTAACATCTTCCATGAAAGGGAACGGCGGAAGCGTATATGGCATGATCTGATTCAACGATGGAATGCGACCTGCCTGAGGCTTTCCGGCTTTTTCAATATAATTTCCTCCAAGGAAAGGATACATCGTTACTTCTGAGAACCATTCTCTCATGTTCGGAATAAAATATACGCTGTCTACAGGAATATCATTCATTGCGGCCATATCCGTTCCGTGTCCGGATAAAATTCCCACAATCAGTTTATCAACTTTAATATCCCCTTCCTTAAGCATAGGATAAAGCTTTTTCAGCCATTCTCCGGTATGTAATATATCATCTACCAGTATGACCGGACGCGAAAAAGATTCTATGGTCTTTATCTGAGTCTTCAAAGATGGATAATTCGGATATTCTGCAATTCCAAATTCTGATGCATCTGCTTTAAAGATTCTTTCTGTATAAATGGCCTTCGTAACTGTATTTGGCACAATAAGCTCTCTCATAAGCTTTCCATATGGAATACACATCTTATTTCCCAGCGTCTCGCCAATCTTTCGTGATGACACGTTATTTTCAGCAACAACCATCTCCAGCATCTGATAACTCATGTATGCAGAATCAAATGATATTACAAGACTTCCCGGATACAGTTTTGTCATAGCCTTAAGGAACTGTTTCTGCGTCTTTGCCAGTACATTTCTGACATTTTTATTATTATTAAAGGGATCTTTAATAATTGACTCTGTATCCTGCACTGCCGCCATCGGAAAACTCATATCTACAAAATATACGTCAAGATTTGGTGTATGATTCTGGATTTTAATAAATCCGTGACGGAAAAATAGTTCTTCCACCATGGTATTCATTACCCTGCTCTGATCTCCAAAATGAACAATCATATGCGTAAAGCCTTCTTTCAGGCAGGATGCGATCATCTCTGTCAGAATCAGTTCCAGATTCTTTTCAGCCCTGTCACCTTTTTTCACAAAAAGAGCATAAAGCACGACGAGTTTTCCGGAAGCCAGGCGTCGGATCTTAGATACAGTTTCTTCATCTCTGAACTCCTCATAAATCTTACCAAGTAAAACTTCCCGGTAAAATGCTCCACAGGAAATACCGCCATCTTCTCCTTCCATCCAGACACCATGATCTCCGACTTTTGCACTTCTCACCAGACCACAGCGCAATACATTTTCTTTTTCTATCGTCCACTGGAACTGCTCTTTCATACTTTGCGAAAGATTTTCTGTCGTCTGCATCAGAATATTCTGCCGGCTTACTGTCTTTTTATATTTTGGCTCCCGCAAATACAGACTTCTCTCATAGATAAAGCGCTGTGCGAGCGGATCCACAAGATTGGAAATATCTCTGTTTCTATCTATATTTTCACGGATTTTAGACGAACTCACTTCGTCATATTCATGGCCAAGCTTCAGATACAAAGTCTCTCCCAAAACTTTATCCCGTATCACCTCTTCCAATTCTTTTTCATTTGTTTTCCGGCTGAAAAGAATATGTTTAAAATGATGAACCGAATGCTCTTCTACTTTCTGCCGGTAAGCAGATGCACCTTCGATAACATCAGCGCCTGCGACCAGATACACTTTTTTTCCGGCAAACAGATCTTCAAGCAGTTTCATATCTCGCGGATTTGCAATGTTAATCGGTATATCGCACGGGAACAGATAGACATCTCCCATATCTGCTACTGACATTTGTATGATCTTTTTCCGCAGCAATTTAGGCTGCGTTTTCTTCGACCACGAAAATTCATCTACTGACAGATACACTTCAAACCCCATTTTTTTGACTGCACGAACAATTTCTTTATGTCCGACTGAAAATGGATCAAATGTTCCAGGAAAAAATGCAATCATTGGATTATCTTTTATATCAAATACGCCATAAGTAAATTCATAATCCGTAATAAATCTGTAGATTTTTCGGAGTGAAGAAGCTCTTCCGAAAAATGCAATTTCTTCCTGTGACTGCTCTGCGATAACACTCAGCATTTGCTTCTGAATATCTGTAAAAAAGGCCTTTTTCTCCTCTAACGTCAAAATACTTGATCCAAAAATATCCCTGCCTATTACCGTCAGAGCATCCACACTGACCACTTCCTGATAATGTGCAAGTCCTTTCATCAGAAGTCCCAGAAGGACCTTTCGCCTTTGAATGTAGACTTCTTCCGGCTCTTCATATTTGACATACTCCGGATAATGTTCAAGCATGACTCCGATTGTGTGAAGCGTATACATTACGGCTGTCATATCACTGCTGTTAATATATTTTGTCAACGTGTCGCCAATCAGCTCGTCTAATTCTTCCGGGTACAGATACATCGCCATTTTCCCAAGATAGAGCGGAATATACCTTACATATTCAAATTCTCCGGAGCCAAGACTTTCTGCCATCTCAACCACAATCTCATTTCTCTGGTCAGAAGAAAGCAAAGGCATCATCTGAACAAGCTTGTCACCTGAACATTCTCTTACAACAAGTGTACGACTCGCACTGAACAGGTTTGTAAGATGAACTGCTATACGTGAAATGCGTACGGGATCACCCATGTTAAGCACATCGCCCAACAATTCAATATTTGCCTTTTTTATCACTCTGCTCGTTGCAACTTTCATATTTTCCAAAAAGATCTGAGAAAGTAAGCTTTCATTTTCAAACAACATCTTTTCCGTCTCTTCTCGATCCTGGACATCAAGATCTAATTCCAGACGAAGTTTATATCCGATAAACTTAAGCCCCGTGTTATTTACATCTATTTTTTCCAAAATTCTGACAGCTACAGGCTGAATCAGATATTTTTGCACACCCAAAGCAGCCATTTTACGTAAAAATTGTAAAATGCGGATCCCCTCTTCAGCACAATCACAATCAGCATAGTGCTCCGAAAAATCAAGAAGCAATTTTATTTCTTTTTCACTTAGCATAGGGAAACGTACAAACTCAGCCGCTTCTAAAAGAACAAAGGCTGTTCTTCTATCGTAATTGTATTTCTCAAAAAATTTAAGAAATACTTCCAAAAACTTCTTTCCTTCTTCTTCACTTCTGCATTCTGTCTGTACGGCCACAAGAATCCTTTTCAGGCATCTTCCAAGCCATTCCCGATGCTGTTCTGTCACCGTATAATCCGGATATAATATTGCTTTGATCACCCTGCGAAGCACTTCTGTTGCACTGACAGAATTATTTTCAAGCTCGACATCCTGAGGAATTTCTTTACGGTACTCTTTTTCATATTTTGCTATGATCTTTCCACATAGATAGGAAGCCTGTCTGCGGATATCAACTTCTGAATGGAGTAATAATTCAAACAGATACTGTAAAGTCATATTTGTCTGTTTTTCATTCATGTAAGTAAAATATTCTTCAAAAATATTCACATAAGCACGGGTATTTCTCCAGTTTTTCTCACTTCTTGCAGCTTCCAGAATATTACGGAGCGCTGTGACACTGTTCATTCGTGTCATTACGTAAATATTATGTTCAATGGCAGTATACTTAATCTCTCTCACAGATTGGTTCTGGCTCATCAACACAAAATCCGGATGACTGACCTTCGCTGGTACTTCGCAGGTCAGATCTGTATTGACACCGAGATTTTCCATATAATTTTCAAAATCTTTCAACTTAGCATAGACCAGTCTGTAGCGGTTCTCCTTTGCCTGATCCACATTATCAAGCTTATTTAAGATCACATCGAAAGATTCTTTCAGGGAATAAAAATGAACGACTTCTCTTCCACTTTCTTCTCGTGTACTTTTCACACGGAAATCCGCATATATTAAAATCAGATTTTCAATAGAAAGCTCATCAAGCTCAAGATCCCATGTAGAATGATTCACAGCTATATGTCCGATCTCCGGCATTCCGAATCTTCTTGTATAGATGTCAGAATAATAATAGTGAAGATATGGAGTCCGGCGAAGTTCCTTTTCACGACATCCGAATTTACCAATGTCATGAAGCGCGGCCGCTCCCGACATCAGCTTCAAATCTACAGGTTTTCCTAATTGATTCAATTGTTTTGCTACATGCATTGCAACATGATGAACCCCTGCCACATGCCCCAGAGAATCAAACGGCGTAATCTCCGCAGATATACGATAAAATTCCATCATATACTGCTCATCCATCAAATCCAGAAACTTCTGGTATTCACGCCCTGTATCTGCATCCTCATGCTCTGAAATTTCATAAGGCAGAAGATCGAACTGTCTTGTCGGAGAAAAGTCTTTATACGTTTTTTCCATTTCAAGAAGAATATGCAAAAACTCACAATAAAATATCCTTGCTTTCTCATATTCCTTTGTTTTCTCAACCTGGAAATTTTCAGGAAACATGACAGCTCTTGTCCAATCATACACATATTTGAGTAATTTCCGTCCCGAAATCCCACCAATTTTTTCTGTAATATCAGCACATACTTTTGCTGTTTTTTCACAGGATACAAAAGGTTTCTTTTCAAATACTTCAGTAAAGATCAGATCCCAGTTCGCTTCTCGCAAAATTTCAACCATCTGCTTTTTACGAATTCCAGTCTTTTTTAAAAAATCCTTATCTGTCATCTGCTGCTGCAGATTCTTAAAAAATTCCTGACTTAAAAATGCCGCCATATTTCTCACCCTCTTTATTCGACTTTAATAGTATTTTAATAATTCTCGCAACACGCTCATAAGCCCTGCATCAGCCTTTTCATACTCAGGCTGACACAAGGCTCAGTATTCTTCATTTTTCCTATGTTTCCAGCGCTTTTTTCTAGAAAATACCCTGTGCAAGCATTGCATCTGCAACTTTTTTGAATCCGGCGATGTTTGCTCCGGCAATCAAATCGCCATCCATGCCGTACTCTTTTGCTGCGGAATCAATATTATTAAAAATATTGTACATGATATTTTTCAATCTGTCATCTACTTCTTTTTCTGTCCATGACAATTTCATTGCATTCTGGCTCATTTCCAACGCAGATACTGCTACACCACCTGCATTCACTGCTTTAGAAGGTGCGATTACAAATCCGGCATCTTTTAAACACTTCACTGCTTCTGCTCTTGTAGGCATATTTGCAACTTCTACAAGAATACTTGATGTTCCCTCTGCTACAATGCGTTCTGCATCTTCCAGAGCAATCTCGTTCTGTGTTGCACATGGCATATAAATATCAGCTTTTACACGTCCCCATGGCTTTTCTCCCTTATGGAACTCACATCCATATTTGTCTGCGTAATCTTCACAACGGTCACGAAGGGAATTTCTCATCTCAACAAGATAAGCCACTTTTTCTCCGGAAATTCCATCCGGATCATAAACATATCCATCTGGTCCTGAAATAGTAACAACTTTTCCGCCAAGCTTATTTAACATATCAGCAACACCCCATGTTACATTTCCAAAACCTGAGAGTGCAAATGTTGTTTCTTTGATAGTTTTGCCGAGCGATTCAAACAATTTTTCTGTAAAATAAACAGCTCCGTGTCCGGTTGCTTCTGTTCTTCCGAGACTTCCGCCATATGGAATTCCTTTTCCTGATAATGCTCCATTATCATATCTTCCGATGATTCTCTTATAGAATCCGAACATATAACCAATCTCTTTTGCGCCACATCCGATATCACCTGCCGGACAGTCTGTATCTCCACCTATGTAACGATAAAGTTCAGTCATAAAGGACTGACAAAAACGCATAATCTCTCCATCTGATTTTCCTTTTGGATTAAAGTCACTGCCACCTTTTCCTCCGCCGATTGGAAGACCTGTAAGTGAGTTTTTGAAAGTCTGCTCAAACCCAAGGAATTTAATAATGCTCTGATTTACTGTAGGATGCAGACGGATTCCTCCCTTATAAGGACCGATTGCACTGTTAAACTGAGCTCTAAATCCGCGGTTCACCTGTACCTTTCCCTCATCATCCACCCACGGAACACGGAATGATACGATTCTTTCCGGCTCGCACATTCTCTCCAGGATTGCAGCTTTCTCATATCTGTCATCCTGTTCAACAACCGGTCTCAATGACTCCAGTACTTCCTCTACTGCCTGAATAAATTCCGGTTCATTTGCGTTCTTCTCAGAAACGCTTGCAATAACTTCATCAATGTAAGACATAATTGTGCCCCTCCGCTTTCATTTCTTTTATGGTTTTCTTTCGGTTCCCAATTATAGCGCATTGTTCGTCATTCGTCAATATGTAACATTTTATTCTTTTATAAGTTATTTTTTTGACTAATTCGCACAAAACAACGTTGTTTATTCCTCAATTTTGATTAGAAAAAACTTTAACAATTAATCATTATTTATTGTATACTTTTTCCGCACTTGCGTTTCTTTTCACAATCTTTCTATTTTCACCAATATATAATAATAAGCACTTTTACCAAATTCATAACCACGCAAAAAGGAGCGAGACACATCCTCACACTAATGTATCTCGCTCCTTTTTCATTCATATATTCTCTATACTTGTTTTTCAAGCACTTCTTTTACTTTCGCAATTGCAGCATCAATTCCATCTGGATTCTTTCCTCCGGCCTGGGCCATATTCGGACGTCCGCCTCCGCCTCCGCCAACAAGTCCTGCAATTTCTTTGATCAGATTTCCTGCATGTGCACCTTTATCGACAGCTCCTTTTGTAGCCATAGCCATAAGACTCACTTTTCCTCCTGTAGAAGATGCAAGTACAATCACTCCTTCACCAATCTTATCTTTCAACTGGTCACCAAGATCACGAAGTCCATTCATGTCTACGCCTTCCATCTTTGTGGCAAGAAGCTTCACTCCGTTTACCTCTACAACCTGATCCATGACATCACCCATAGCATCCTGCGCAAGTTTACTCTTAAGGCTTTCGATTTCACTACTCAACGCTTTATTCTCTGCTAAAAGATGGGAAACTTTTTCTGCAAGTTGATTTGGTTTTGCTTTCACAAGCTTGGAAACTTCAACTAATTTTACTTCCAGATTATCATAATATTTCATAAGCCCCTTCGATGTCAAAGCTTCGATACGTCTAACACCGGCAGCCACACCAGTCTCTGAGATAATCTTAAAAGCTGTAATCACACCTGTGTTGGATACATGTGTTCCACCACAGAATTCTTTTGAAAACTCACCCATGCTTACAACACGGACAATATCTCCGTATTTTTCACCGAAAAGAGCTGCTGCACCTGTTTTTCTTGCCTCTTCAATCGGCATATTCTCAGCCTTTACAGGAAGGCATGCAAGAATCTGCTCATTCACAATCTCTTCTACTTTCTTAATCTCCTCATCTGTAAGAGCAGAGAAATGTGTAAAGTCAAAACGAAGTCTGTCTGCATTGACAGATGACCCTGCCTGCTCTACATGACTTCCGAGTACCATACGGAGCGCTTTCTGAAGAAGATGTGTTGCACTGTGATTATTTGCGGAAAGCGCACGGTTCTGAGTATCAACTTCGAGCGTTACAACATCTCCAACCTTAACCATGCCTTTAAGAACATGTCCTTTATGACCGATCTTTCCGCCCAGAAGCTTCATCGTATCTTCCACTGCAAATTCGAAATCCTGTGTTCTGATCACACCTTTATCAGCTTCCTGACCACCGCTTGTTGCATAGAACGGTGTCTCTTCCACAAAGATTGTTCCTTCTTCGCCATCAGACAAAGCCTCTACGATCTCACTGTCCGTTGTAAGTACCGTTACCTTTGAATCACAGAAGAGCTTATCATAACCAACAAATGTGCTTGTTACAGAAGAGTCAATCTCATCATATACGGTAGCTTCTCTACCATTATAATTATGTTCACCGAACGTACCTTTCGCTTTTGCTTTCTGCTCTTCTACCGCTTTTTCAAAACCTTCCTGATCAATGGAGAGTCCTTTCTCTTCCAGAATCTCAATGGTAAGATCTACCGGGAACCCATAAGTATCATACAGGCGGAATGCTTCCTCACCTGAAAGTACTTTTTCGCCCTTCTTCTCCATCTCTTCTTCCATACCTGCAAGAATAGAAAGACCCTGATCAATTGTCTTATTAAACTGTTCTTCTTCTTTTGTGATTACTTTAAAGATAAAGTCTTTCTTTTCCTCAAGCTCCGGATATCCGTCTTTGGATCCTTCAATAACTGTCGTTGCCAGTTCCACAAGGAATTCTTTCTGAATGCCAAGAAGTCTTCCATGACGGCTTGCCCGTCTCAAAAGCCGGCGAAGAACATACCCTCTTCCACTGTTAGACGGTAAAATTCCATCTGAGATCATAAATGTAACGGAACGGATATGATCGGTGATCACACGAACAGATACATCTGTATTGTGTTCCTTTCCATATTCTACTCCAGCCATCTCACATACATGTTTACGGAGTGCATAGAGTGTATCAATATCGAACATGGAATCCACATCCTGTACAACACATGCCAGACGCTCAAGTCCCATACCTGTATCAATGTTTTTCTGTTCAAGTTCTGTATAGTTGTTATGACCATCATTGTCAAACTGTGTAAATACGTTATTCCAAATCTCCATATAACGGTCGCACTCGCATCCTACGGTACAATCAGGGCTTCCACAGCCATATTTTTCTCCGCGGTCATAGTAAACTTCGGAACACGGGCCGCAAGGACCGGAACCATGCTCCCAGAAATTATCTTCCTTTCCGAAACGGAAGATCCTCTCTGCCGGGATACCAATCTTTTTATTCCAGATATCGAATGCCTCATCGTCATCCTCATAAACAGATGGATAAAGCCTGTCCGGATCAAGACCTACAACCTCTGTCAAAAACTCCCATGTCCACGCAATCGCATCGTCTTTAAAATAATCTCCGAAAGAAAAGTTTCCGAGCATTTCAAAAAATGTACCGTGACGGGCAGTCTTACCTACATTTTCAATGTCACCGGTACGGATACATTTCTGACATGTAGTCACTCTCTTTCTTGGAGGGATCTCCTGTCCTGTAAAATATGGTTTTAACGGTGCCATACCGGAATTGATAAGAAGAAGACTCTTATCATTGTGCGGCACCAGTGAAAAGCTTTTCATTGCCAGATGTCCTTTACTTTCGAAAAATTCAAGGAACATTCTTCTAAGTTCATTTACTCCGTATTTCTGCATAACGTTCTCCTCACTCTGATTTCCTTAAAAATTCATTATTTTCTAATTATAATAATCGGGAATAAATTTGTCAACGATTGCTTGTATTCATCAAAAAGAATAAATGATTATCCAGTACATAAAAAAAGTCCTCATAAGGACTTTTTTTACATTTATATTATTTCAATTCAATCTCTACCAATTCTTCCGGCGGAAGAGCCTTTGATGAAGCTTTCACAAAATCTTTGATTTTCTTCTGTGCACTTGCAATCGGAATATTAGTTCCCGCACCGGCAACACACCCTCCCGGACATCCCATACCTTCGATCAGACATCCGTTCATTCTTCCAGCTTTAGCCAAAGCAAGCACTTTTTTACAATCTGCAAGCCCTTCTGCGTGCTCAATACTTACCTCTACTCCCGGATAATATTCGTTCACACATTTCTTAATCGCATCTGCCACACCACCTGCCACGGCATAACCACGCCCGGCTCCCGTTGCATTGTGGAAAGAAGACTCTGCTGCATATTTCGTGAGATCAATATCTTTTGCATCAAACATTGCCTGAAGTTCCTCAAATGTAATGACAAAATCAACATCGCTTCTTACTGTTCTTCTCATTGCTTCCAGTTTTTTTGCAGCACATGGTCCGATAAATACAACACGTGCATTCGGATGCTCTTTCTTAATCGTTCGTGCAGTTGCTACCATAGGAGTAAGCTCCTGGGAAACCTGATCAATAAGATCCGGGAAATACTTCTTAGCAAGCATTGCCCATGAAGGACAGCAAGATGTCAATAAAAATGGCAATTCTCCTGTTGTCACTTTGTTTACATAATGATGAGCCTCAGCAATCGCGCCGATGTCTGCACCAAGAGCAACCTCATATACCTCTGAGAAGCCAAGTTCCTGAAGTGCAGCCTTAATATTTCTCGGTGTGATATTGTCACCGAACTGGCCAACAAACGCAGGCGCAATCTCAGCAATAACCTGATCTCCTTTCATAAGAGCATGAGCCAGCTGAAAAATCTGTGACTTATCAGAAATCGCACCAAACGGACAATTTACCATACACATGCCGCAGGATACACATTTGTCAGGATTGACATATGCACGTCCCATAGCATCTGATTCAATGGCTCCAACACCACAGGCTCCGGCACAGGGACGTTCCTTTTTGGAAATAGCATCATACGGACAGGCAGATTTGCACTTTCCGCATTTGATACATTTTTCCTGATCTATGTAAGATTTTCCTTTTACAAAAGAAATGGCTCCCTTTGGGCATACTTCCATACATGGATGCGCAAGACATCCTTTACACATATTGCTGACCTCATATCCACGTTCCTCACAGGCAGCACATGCAGACGGAATGACCTGCATAAGCGGCGGCTCATAATACTTGTCAGAAATGTTACTTGCCTCAAGTCCGGCTGTCAAATGAACCGGTTTGTTTTCCGGTCTCAAAGACAATCCCACTGCCAATCGGAGTCTCTCACGTACAACTGCTCTGGCACGATAAATACTGTCACGATACTGCGTAGCATCTTCCGGTACCATTCTGTACGGAATGGCCTCCATCTCATCGCAAAGTTCCTCATCACTTACCGTGAAACCAAGCCGTGCAACTTCCTCAAAAACCTGTCTGCGGATCTTTCGAACCGTAGTGTCTAATCCTCTCATCATAGGACTCATCCTCCTGTAAAACAAATTCCTAAATATCTGTAATAAATATAAGAATTCGTTAAGAAAATGTCAACGTGCGAATTGTATATTTTTTGTATAAAATTTCATGCAATCTTACAGTAAGATCATTCCATGTTCTTTACATGTCTTTCGCATCTCTTCCGGCCATATACTTGCCTGAACTTCACCTACATGTGCACGGTCAAGAAGAAGCATGCAAAGTCTTGATTGTCCGATTCCTCCTCCGATTGTATATGGAAGCTCTCCATTTAAAAGCATTCTGTGATACGGAAGAGTTTTTCTGTCCTCACAACCTGCTTTTACAAGCTGCTCCTCCAGAGATTTCTCATCCACACGGATTCCCATACTGGAAATCTCAAGTGCACAGTCCAGAGTTTCAAACCAGAATAAGATATCTCCGTTTAACTGCCAGTCATCATAGTCCGGTGCACGTCCGTCATGTGGCTCTCCACTCTTCAATTTATCACCAATCTTCATAACAAATACACAGCCGTACTCTTTTGTAATCAGATTCTCTCTCTCTTTCGGAGTTTTATCCGGATAACGCTCTTCCAGCTCTTCCGACGTGATAAATGTCACATCATCCGGCAGATGTTTTACTGCCTGTGGATACTTATACCAGACTTCATGTTCCATGTGTTTGATGATTTTGAAAATATTACGAACAGTTGCTTTTAGTGTCTCGATAGTTCTCTCTTCTTTTGTGATAACTTTTTCCCAGTCCCACTGATCTACGTAGCAAGAGTGAAGATTATCAAGCTCTTCGTCTCTGCGGATTGCGTTCATGTTTGTATAAAGCCCCTCACCCGGCTTAAATCCATATTCTTTAAGAGCCATACGTTTCCACTTTGCAAGCGACTGAACAACTTCGATATCCTCTCCCGGAAGTCCTGCAATATCAAATCCTACCGGACGCTCTACTCCATTCAGATTATCATTAAGTCCGCTGCTTTTCTGAACAAAAAGCGGTGCAGAGATTCTTTCCAGATTCATTTCTTTTCCAAACTCTTTTTGAAAAGTATCTCTGATATATTTAATTGCCTCCTGTGTCTCGCGTACTGTTAGACGCGGATCATAATTTTCTGGAATCACTAATCCCATTTCTTATCTCCTCCTTTTATTTATATCTGTTTATAACTTCTTGAATCTCTATTTTTCTGAAAACAACTCCTGCGCATAATACACAGACTGCATCGCATCTTTCCCATAAAAGTCCGCGCCGATCATATCCGCATAATCCTGATTTAAAACTGCACCTCCGACCATAACTTTACAATCCGGTTTCTTTTCTCTTAGTTGCTTAATGGTCTCTTCCATACTCACAACGGTCGTCGTCATAAGCGCACTTAAGCCAACCAGCTTTACATCTTCTTTTATTGCAGTTTCCACAACCACTTCCGGAGGCACATCTTTTCCAAGATCAATGACATCAAAACTGTAATTTTCAAGCAACACTTTTACAATATTCTTACCGATATCATGGATATCTCCCTTGACCGTAGCTAAAATCACTTTATCCTTTTCCTGTTCATCCGTGCCGCTCTTTGCAAGTTCCTCCTTAAGCACTGCAAATGCAATCTTTGCAGCATCTGCACTCATAAGAAGCTGAGGAAGAAATACTGTCCCTTTTTCAAAACCTTTTCCGACCTCATCAAGTGCCGGGATCATTTCTTCATTAATAATAGAAAGCGGCTCTCTTTCTTTCACCATAGCAAAAGCCGCATGGTGCGCCTCTTCTTTCAGGCCTTTTATAATTGCAGCTTTTAAAGTAAGCTCAGTACTTTTTGCCGCAGGAACATCTACTTTCTGATTTCCATATTGTCTGATATACTCTTCACAATTTTCATCATAGTTCATAAGTGCACAGTAAGAATAATACGACCGCATCATATCCTCTGACATCGGATTAATAATTCCGGCACTCAAACCATTCTGCATTGCCATCGTGTAGAAATTAGAATTTACTGCCGGACGATATGGAAGTCCAAAAGAAATATTGGAAACACCAAGTACTGTACACACTCCATACTTTTCTCTTACGGCCTTCAAAGCACCCAGAGTAATCTTTGCGCTTTCCGGGTCTGAACTGATAGTCATAGTCAGTACATCAATGACAATATCCTTTTTCTCAATTCCGTATTTCTTTGCCTCTTCGATAATCTTCCCTGCAACGCGGACACGTCCTTCTACCGTATCAGGAATTCCATCCTCATCAATCGTAAGACCTACTACGACACCACCGTACTTTTTAATAAGAGGAAATACCTTATCCATTTCCTCCTGCTTTCCATTGACAGAATTGACCATGGGCTTTCCATTGTAGATACGCATTGCCGCCTCAAGCGCCTCAGCATTGACTGTGTCAATCTGAAGCGGAAGGCTCGATACACTCTGCAGCTCTTTTACCACTTCTACCATCATGGCTTTTTCATCAATATCCGGAAGTCCCACATTGACATCCAAAATATGTGCACCACAATCCTGCTGCTTAATACCTTCTTTTAATATATAATCAAGGTCATGCTCTTTTAATGCCTGTTTAAACGCTTTCTTTCCTGTCGGATTGATTCTCTCTCCGATGATTACCGGCTTTTCTCCTAAGAAAACTGCTTTCCCATAAGAAGATACGATTGTATGATTATGTTTTTTCGGGACAATCCTTTCTTCAAAGGCATGAGTCTGTCTGATACGATCCACCATAGCGCGAATATGATCCGGGGTCGTGCCACAGCATCCGCCCACTAAAGCAGCTCCTTTCTTAACAATCTGTGTCATAAGCTCAGCAAAATTTTCTGGGAGCACATCATAATATACTTCTCCGTCACGCTGTTTTGGAAGTCCTGCATTTGGTTTAACAATCACAGGAACGGAAGCCAAACTCATAATCTCATCCAGAATCGGCATCATCTGCTCTGGTCCCATACCACAGTTAATTCCAAGTGCATCTACTCCGAGACCTTCCAGCATGGCAACCACCGATGGAACGTCGCCTCCGGTCAGAAGCTTTCCTTTCTCATCAAAGATCATAGTTGCAAATACCGGAAGCTTTGTATTCTCTTTTGCCGCAAGCACTGCTGCCTTCACTTCATATGTATCACTCATTGTCTCGATATGAATCAGATCTGCTCCGGCCTGCTCGCCAATCATTGCAACTTCTTTAAATGCATTGTAAGCCTCCTCAAAATCAAGGTCTCCCATAGGTTTTAATAACTTTCCGGTAGGACCGATATCAAGACCTGCATACACTTCTCTGCCGTCATGAACACCAAGCTGTGCTGCCTCTTTTACATTGACAACTGCTGCCGTAACAACATCCTCAAGTTCATATTCTGAATCATGAAATTTTAACGCATTTGCACCAAATGTATTACTGAGAACAATGTCACTTCCCGCCTCATAATACTGCCTGTGGATATCAATCACATCCTCCATGCGTTCCAGATTCCATTTTTCCGGGAGCTCCCCGGGCTTAAGCCCTTTTTCCTGAAGGAGCGTACCGGTTCCCCCATCCATAAATAATAATTCTTTTCCCAGTCTTTCTAAAAGCATCTCTAACTCCTTCTATACTTACAGTCTCTCTTTTCACATGCCTCGCACCCTTTGATATGGCAGTTTTCCTGTTTTCTGCTCAGTCCGATCAGTGCTGTGACAGACTTCACCGGTGTCAGCATGCTGCTGTCTGTCATAGTAAGCCCGATCTTCTTCCCCGCGTCTGTCATGGCAAGGATATCTTTCTGATGGAGAATGGAAAAATCTCCGTATCCCGGACTGAATCTCGGTCTTAAATAAAACCCCTCTTTTTCCATCTCTTTTGATATCTCCATCTGACGCTCATCAAGATATTCTTCCAGCATAGCTGCTGCACATGCCTGAAGGACAACGACTCTCGCCATATCTGTATAGGAATACCGTTTCATCAAGAGATCCACCTTAACTCCAAGTGTTGCGCCAAGTAATATTACCTGTTCACAGCCCTTTAAATTCTTCAACAGATTTTTACTGTGGATCTGCATATTTCCTATAATGATACTGTCATCCTCTGAGGCAGTCATATCAAAAACACGATACGTGATTCTTTTTTCAGCGGCCTGTTCCAATTCAGAAAATGCATCTATGATCAGATTTCGCGTCTTTTCATCTGCTTCATGCCTGCCGTATCCCAGATAGCGAATCGCTTCTTTCATTCTTTCATCCATGAAATCAACCCCTAATTATTCTTTACAATCTCTGAAAGGTTACTCATAATTGCTTCAGCAACCTCCGGTTTGTTCATAGAATAGATATGTACATGATTAATTCCATTTGCAAACAGGTCAATAATCTGATCTGTTGCATAAGCAATTCCCGCCTGCTGCATCGCTTTCGGATTATCCCCAAAACGGTCTAACACATCACGGAATCTCTGAGGCAAAACCGTCCCAGACATTTCACAACTCCTCTTGATCTGCTTTACATTTGTAATCGGCATGATACCCGGCAGTACTGGAACCGTAATTCCTTTTTCACGAATTTTATATAAGAAATTATAAAAGATACTATTTTCAAAAAACATCTGTGTCGTGAGAAAATCAACACCACAATCTACCTTATGTTTCAAATTGGTAATGTCATCTTTCTTATGTTCCGTCTCCACATGCCCTTCCGGATAGCACGCTGCTCCTATACAAAAATCCCCCTGACTCTTAATATCCTCAATCAATTCACAGGCATATTTGTATTGATTCGGCAGTGGAAATTCTAAATCTTTCGGAATATCCCCTCTGAGAGCCAGAATATTTTCAATCTTCCTCTCTTTTAGCTGCCCGATCACCTCATGAACATGTTCTCTCGTCGAAGATACACATGTCAGATGTGCAAGGCTTGTCACACCAAGATCATCTTTAATATGTGACGCAATATTGACTGTATTTTTACTTGTTCCGCCTCCTGCCCCGTATGTGACGCTGATATAAGACGGCTTCAATGCCGCAATCCGGTCTGTCGCCGCCAGGACACTTTCAAATCCATCGTCTGTTTTCGGCGGAAATACTTCAAACGAAATATGAGGTGTTGTTTCTTTTAAAATATCTCTGATTTTCATATTTCCGATTCTCCTTATTAAGGTATAACTTTCCCTATTCTTACTGCTTCCCTAGGAATTCTCATGTTATATACGATAATGCAAATCCTTATAAAATGCAAGATAATATTGCCATATCTCCGACAGAAAACATGAAAAACGGCCACTACTCTTACGAGGTAATGACCGTTCAATCTTTATTCTATTCTACTTAGATGTTTCTTACGTATTCTGGTCTGGCTTGTTCCCTACATACTTTCATACAGATCTTCATACTGTTTTGCAGAGTTCTTCCATGAGAAATCTTTACTCATGCCACGTTCAACAATTTTATTCCAATCTCTCCTTTTCTCATAGTAGATACTCTCTGCGTAACGAACTGTAGCCATCATTTCATGTGCATTATAATTTGCAAAGCTAAAACCCGTACCGGTCTTTTCATACTCATTATATGCTTCTACTGTATCCTTAAGTCCACCTGTCTCCCTGACAATCGGAACCGTTCCATATCGAAGACTCATAAGCTGGCTGAGTCCGCATGGTTCAAAGAGTGACGGCATCAGGAAGGCATCACAGGCAGCATACACTTTGTGAGACATTGGTTCTGAATAGTAAATATTTGCAGAAACCTTACCCTGATACTTCCATGCAAAATGACGGAACATATTCTCATACTGTTCTTCACCTGTGCCTAATACAACAAGCTGAATCTCATCCTGGCACAATTCATCAAGAACGCACGCAACAAGATCAAAACCTTTCTGATCTGTCAGACGAGAAACTATACCAATCATCATCTTCTTCGGATTTTCTTCCAGATTCAGTTCTTTTTGAAGTGCAATCTTATTTTTCACTTTCTCTTTTCTGAAATCTTCTACAGAATACTGTTTCTCAATATGAGGGTCCGTTGCCGGATTAAAATCGTCATAATCAATACCATTTATGATACCTGTCAGACAATTCGCTCTGGCATTCATAAGACCATCCAGTCTCTCACCATAGAATGGTGTCTTGATCTCTTCTGCATAGGAATGACTTACTGTCGTAACTTTATCTGCATATACAATTCCGCCCTTTAAGAAATTTGCATCCTTATAGGCCTCAAGCTTGTCCGGTGCAAAATAATACTGCGGAAGTCCTGTGATATCTCTGACTCTCTTTGTATCCCACGTTCCCTGAAATTTCAGGTTATGTATTGTCATAACAGTCTTGATACCACGATAATACTCATTTCCAAACCGGAAATTGTCAAGAAATACCGGGACGAGTCCTGTCTGCCAGTCATGGCAATGAATGATATCCGGTCTAAAATCAATAATCGGTAATGAGCTTAAAACTGCTTTTGAGAAAAATGCAAATTTCTCAATATCCGCATACATATCGCCGTACGGTGCAAACCCATTAAAATAATACTCGTTATCTATAAAGTAGAAGGTGATTCCTTCATATACTGTTTCAAGAATCCCCACATACTGTTTTCTCCAATTCAAATCCATGTAAAAATGTGTCTTATACTGTAATTTTTCTTTCCACACTTCTTTCATACACATGTACTTCGGCAGCATCACACGTACATCAAATTTCTCTTTATCAAAATATTTCGGCAATGAGCCGGCTACGTCTGCAAGTCCGCCTGTCTTTATAAAAGGCACTGCCTCAGATGTTGCAAAAAGTATTTTTTTCATAACTCATCCTCCCATTCGTACGGTATAGTGTCATTATACCGTATTTTTATACAGAATGAAAGTATTTATCTATTTTTATATTCTAATCGAATTGTATCTGCAATCAACGCAATAAATTCTGAATTGGTCGGTTTTCCTTTTCCGTTACTTACTGTGTATCCAAAAAGTTCATCTAATGTATCTAATTTTCCCCGACTCCATGCGACCTCAATCGCATGACGAATAGCACGTTCTACTCTGCTGGCAGTTGTCTGATGCCTCTTTGCCACTGTCGGATACAGTACTTTCGTAATCGCATTCAAAACATCCATGTCCTCGACCGCCATAATGATAGCATCCCTCAGGTAATGATATCCTTTTATATGTGCAGGGATACCTATCTCATGTATCATATCTGTGACTCTTGTCTCCAGATTAATTTCCTCATCCTTTTGTACACTGCAATTCTCTTTTTGAAACGATCCTGCCTCGTTTTTAAGAAGATGATTAGAATTTTTAATACGGCTTAACACCATTTCATTATTAAACGGTTTTAAAATGTAATAATTTGCTCCTTTTTTAAATGCATCTTCCGCGATCCTTTCCTGACCAATGGCTGTTATGACAATAAAATTCGGATGCTTTTTTATTTCCCTGTCGCGATTCACCTGATCCATAACGCTAAGCCCATCCATTTTCGGCATAATCAGATCCAACAAAACAACGTCTGGCTGCTTTTCTTTAATCATTGAATAAGCATCCTCCCCATTATTCGCCTTTCCAACCAAATGTAGTTCCTTGTCTGAATTTACCATTTCTCCAAGTAAGTCCAGAATTCGTTCATTATCATCGGCAATTGCCACTCTTATCTCGCCCATCTTTGCGAAATCCCCCTTTCAATTATGTCCAAATTAGTCACATGACCCATTATAAAGGTTCGTTCCGCGTAAGTTCAAGAAATTGCTGTCGGATAAATTTGCCTTATTCCGACCAGATTTTACAACCTTTTTTCACATTTCTACACATTTCGGAAAAGCAAAATAAATCATTTGTTACTTATTGTCGTATCCTTTAGAAATTTTCTGTCATCATTTTTCCTAATTCTGTATTTTTATCTGTTCCCCTAAAATCAATGGATATTTTGCCAGCACATTTCCATCCAGATTTTCTCTGTGCATATCAACTCCCGTAATCTGATGATTTTCATAGGTAGTGTAGTAATAGATTCCTTTATCTGCGTTGCAGCAGGAAGTATAAATTGTAATTTCATACTTATCGTCTCCCACATTACAACATCCTCTCTGCTGATCGACAGAGCCTAAAATATGAAAAAACTGACTGACACTTTCCGTCTCTGAATCCCCGGAGATTGAATTCATTTTCGTGAACGCTACCCTTATAAAACGTGACTGAGAAGACAGATCTCCCGGAAGACCCATCGCACCCATTCCTCTGCTGTATCTGTTAAGAGTAAGACGATCAGAAAAAAGATTCTCCGGATCTTTCGGTGAAAGATGTCTGTAATTATTAAGCTCGAACATCTGCTGGTCAAAAGGCGGATTATTGGTAAGCACGCCCACCGGATTATCATAAACCTTGAGACCTTCTTTCACTGATTCTACAGTGATTGATTCTTCTCTGTCAGAAATGATCCAGTGAAGTTCAGCTAACGGAAGCTTTTCGTTAAAAGGAGTGTTAACAAGATTTAAGTTTTCAAGTAATTTTCTGGCTTCTTTTACTGTGGCACACTGCATCAGGATCCACGGTATAAACTCAAACTGAGCCACATTATCTTTTCCATCTTCCGGATCATTGTAATGCGCATTTCCCACAAAATTTAATCCTGCCATGCCGAGTCCTTTTTCATTAATTGCATCATAATAAAGAGGGTAATCTCCGATTACATGAGCCATCCCAATCAATGCATAGTGGCTTTCCATTTTTCCGGCATTCCGAAACTCAATAATATAGTTGCGAGGTGTCACTACAATCTCTTCCCCGTAGGAAAACTCATAGTCCAATGTCCGCCCAAAATAAAAATCCTTTGTTTTATAAGTTGCTGCTGTACACATAAAATCCCCCCTGAAATCTATTCAGAAATAGTATTCTTCAATCCACAGTCTTTATACAGATTATCCCAGTCAATCTGCTCATTTTTGTAAAAATATTCTTTATCGCGTTCACCGATCGTTCTCAATACACGGCATGGATTTCCCACTGCCACAACATTTTCCGGAATATCTTTTGTCACGACACTCCCTGCACCGATCACTGTATTTTTTCCGATATGAACACCCGGGACAATGACAACACCGGCACCAATCCATACATTCTCATCTATATGAACATCTTTATTGTACTGCAACGCCTTCTCTCTGAGCGGTGCATCAATTGGATGATTTGCTGTCGCAATTGTAACATTCGGACCAAACATGACTTTATCACCGACGTAAATATGCCCGTCATCTACCAAAGTCAAATTTGAATTCGCATATATCCCGGATCCAAAATGGACATGCTTTCCTCCCCAGTTTGCACGGAAAGGTAATTCAATATAACAATTCTCTCCACACTCCGCAAATACCTCTTTCATATATTTTTCTTTTTTATCACATTCGGAAGGTTTTAACTGATTAAACTCCCAAAGTTTATCCAGATAAGGAAACTGCTCGTCCATTATTTCTTTATCTCCGGGATCATAGATAAGCCCGGCTTCCATTCTTTCATACTGAGTCATAAAGCATTTCTCCTCTAAAATATTAGTTTGTTTTTAGGTTATCCATCATATCTCTCCCAGAATTGTTCCCATGGAGGCGTAAGTACTCCCTCGTTCACACGAACAGGCTCCGGATATGTGACACCCTTTAAGTCTAACTCTACATGATCGATAATTTCCGGCTCTATCGGAGCATTCACTTCAAGTCCTGGAATCGGGAAATCTGTAACCGGGCGAATTGCAATATGTTCCAGACGAAGAATCTCTTCGATACCACTGATCACCTTTCCAAAAACAGGATAAAGCCCTTTGTTCTCCGGGCAAGGACGAAGTGGAAAGAAAAACTCACATCCGGCCTGTCCAAGCTCTCCGTATCCTCCCATACATACATATCCAACATCAGAGTCTAAAGGTGTGATCTCCGGATGTAATTTACTTTCGTATGGAATTAAATACTGCCCTTCTTTTTTTCGGAATCCGGTATAACTCATGTCGACCCAGTTTCCGGGAACGATTCGTTCAATCGCATGTCCATCAAAGACTCCGTGGCTTGCCGCATAAATAAAGCTTGCTGTCGTATTCGGCGCTATTTCCGGTAATAGTTCAATGACAATACGTGTATTATTTGCCATATGTAATGTTGCTGTCGGATTCATGTTTTGCTCCTCCTCAATTTTAAATCTTCTTTTGTCAAAAATACCTTTTTATTACAAATATACTAGCATGATTTAAATAAATGTTCAAAGGGTTATCCAAAGGATGCTTTATTCTATATTGTTTTGATTGTACACACCGTTTATTTTTATTTGAACGTAGCTTGCCTGGTTTACTTATAACATACAATTCATTACCACGCTAATCATCATCTCTTTTTCTTCCGGTCTTGACTCAGCAATCATAATGGTAAGAGCCACTAATGCGGAATCCTCTATCTTCTTTTTTCCATCCACAAACAACGCATTGTTCTTATCCAGAAAATACAAAAACATCGTTGCTGCAATTCTTTTATTTCCATCAAAAAAGCTATGATTCTTCGTTACAAAGTATAAAAGATTGGCTGCTTTTTCTTCCAGTGATTCATAAATATCCACTCCACCGAAAGACTGATAAATATTTCCTATACTTCCTTTAAAGGAGTCATCCTTCTCTTTACCGAACAGATCCGATTCATCACCAAAACGCATGCTCTGAATCACCTCCATACATTCTTCATATTTAAGAATATATGTTGCTTCATTTCCTTTCGGGCGAGTCATATTCTGATGATCGTAGGAATCTAGCAAATCGAGTGCATTGCTATACTTTTCAATTACAGAAAGCACCTGTTTGCTGTCCAGTTCATTCTCCGTCCTTTTCATAATTCGTATCACTTCTCCCAGTTGTTTGATACGATTATCATTCACCGCATAACCTTTCAATATGTACTGTTTTAATACGGAATTTGCCCAACGGCGAAATTCTACACCACGTTTTGATTTCACGCGATAACCAACGGAAATGATTACATCGAGGCTATAAAATTCAATATTTCTTTCTACTTCTCGTTCTCCTTCAATTTGAACTGTCGCAAATTTTGCGACAGTTGAATTATCAACAGATAATTCTTCTTTGAGTGCATTATTAATATGTTTACCAATTGTTTTTACATCTCTGTCAAATAACTCAGACATCTGATTACGATTTAGCCATACTGTTTCATCATCCACAGTTACAGGTAACTTTACCTGCTTATCTTCTGTTTCAAAAATTACAATCTCGTTATCTTTCTGCATCCTGATCCTCCTTTTGCTTTTTTCCGATTAATTCTTCATACTTTAGCTGATACTCAATCAGTCGTGGAATATATTCCGGCGGTGTCCTGCGCCCTGCCTCCCAATCCTCTATCGTTCTCAGAGGAATTCCAATATGTAGTGAAAAATCTTTTCTGGTCATTCCCGTTTGTTCCCTAAGTCCCCGTATTTTATCTGCAGATTCCATTATTTCTGAACACC
>JBJEMB010000267.1:3100-6457 GCA_051879455.1 Lachnospiraceae bacterium | reverse complement strand
CTATACTTATTATACTTTTCCGAAAGCCTATTATTTATACTTTCCTTATACCGTATATTTCACAACTCCAGCCGCATTTAATATTGCGACAAACACAACTCCGACTTCCACAAGAATCGCTTCCCACATGCCAAAGTATCCTATCACAGCCATAAAGAGTACAAGAGCTTTTACAATCATCGCAAATGTAATATTCTGGCTCACAACACGGAGCGTCTCCTTTGCGATGCGGATTGCATCTTTAATCTTTGAAAGATCATCATTCATCAGAACAATATCTGCGGCCTCAACTGCTGCTGCAGATCCAAGATCACCCATTGCAATACCAATGTCTGCTCTGGAGAGCACCGGTGCATCATTAATACCATCTCCGACACAGACCAATCTTTCTGAATCATCCTGGATATAGAAAAATTCTTCTAATTGTTCCAGCTTATCCATCGGCATGAGATTCGTATAAGCATAATCAAGTCCTAATTCATCAGCAACCTCTACTCCGGCTTTTTCAGAATCTCCGGTCAGCATAACCAGGACTCCATTACATTTTTCTCGGAGATAGTCCATTACATCATAGGCTTCTTCTCGGATCTGGTCAGAAATAATAATATACCCGATACATTCTTTACCGACTGCTACATATACCACGGATCCCACAGACTCTACTTCTTCTACTACAACCTTTTGTTTTTCCATTAACCTGTGGTTACCGACATGAATCCTCTGTCCTTCATATGTAGCACTGATTCCGTAACCTGGAACCTCTTTTACCCGATATACTTTTTCTTTGTCAATCGTTCCATTATACGCCTCTAAAAGTGACTGCGCGATTGGATGATTAGAATAACTCTCAGCATGAGCCGCAATCTTCAGCACTTCTTCCTCGGTTCCATTGACAGCATGTATCTCTTTCACAGCAAAAACACCTTCTGTCAATGTTCCGGTTTTATCAAAAACAAAAATATTTGCCTTTGATAAATCTTCCAGATAATTTCCACCCTTAATTAATATACCTTGTCTTGCCGCAGAAGCGATCCCCCCTAAAAATGCTATCGGTATCGATAACGAAAGACCACTCGGACATGCAACGATCATAAAGATAAGACCTCGATAGATCCAGGTATTCCAGTTTCCATAAGAAAAACTGAGCGGCGGATAGATCATTACCACGATTGCCAGTATCAGCATAACCGGTGTATAAATTCTTGAAAATCTGGATACAAATGTTTCACTCTCTGCCTTTAACTGCTGAGCGTCTTCCACCATCTTCATAATCTTAGATACAGTAGAATCTTCATATAACTTTGCAACTCTTGCTTCAATCACACCACTTAAATTGATGCATCCACTGTAAATCGTATCTCCCGGTCTTGCTGTCTGTGGCATCGCTTCCCCAGTCAGCGCCTTTGTATCAATCGTTGTCACTCCCGCTGTGACTACCGCATCCACCGGGATTCTCTCACCCGGTTTAATTACGATAATATGGCGCAGCTTCAATTCAGAAGGATCCACCTGCACCTCTTTTCCTTTAATCTTACGAGTCGCATATGCCGGACGGATATCAATCATCTCAGCAATTGTCCTCTTGGCATTATCTGTAGAAAATGCCTCAAAAATCATACCTAATTCAAATAAAATCATAACGAAAACGCCTTCAACATATTTTCCAATGCCAAAAGCTCCAACTGTAGCCAGAATGATCAAAGTATATTCCGTTAGAAATTTCTTCTGCATCAGTCTTTCGGTCAAGCCTCGAAACACATCAAAGCTGATTACAAAATAGGCTATGAGAAATACAAAAAACTTTGTCCAATCTGACACAGTAAACTGTAATGTTAAAATTACACCAAAGACATATATCAATACGCCTATACCATAAATGATACTTCTCTTTTTCAACTGTTCTGTCATAACCGTTCCCTTTTTTGTATCTATATTCAAATTATTCCTGAATATGCTCCATTCCCTGACTGATAATTGTCTGAATGTGACCATCTGCCAGAGAATAATACACTGTCTTCCCTTCTCTTCGGTTCTTAACCAGTTTCATCTGCTTAAGGATACGAAGCTGATGTGAAATTGCTGACTGCGTCATGCCAAGAAGTTCAGCCAGATCACAGACACACATCTCAGACTCCAGCAATACGCACAAAATCTTCACTCTGGTCGCATCGCCGAAGACCTTATAAAAATCTGCCAGATCACTCAATAATCCATCATCCGGCATCAGATCTTTTACTTTTCGGATCATATCACTGTGAATGCATGTAACATCGCAGCACTCTACTTCTGTCTTCTTCATACATTCCTTCCTTTCATCCCCTGTAAATATGTACCAGACTAATTATGCCAAATGGTTTCATTCATTTCAACCATCTGGCATAAATTATAAACAAATTTAAGAAAATCGTAATACTCTTTTCGCTATTTTTTTTAATATTTTTTATAAAGCAAACGGATAGAGTTTAGTACACAAAGCATTGCTACACCTGTATCTGCGAAAACTGCCATCCACATATTTGCATGTCCTGCAAAGCCCAAAATCATAACTAACAATTTAATAATAAGCGCAAATACAACGTTTTGTGCTGCGATTCGCCCTGTCGTCCTTGCAATCTTTACAGAATCAGGGATTGCCTGAACAGAAGACGTCATAAACACTACATCTGCCGCCTCAATCGCCGCATCTGCTCCGCTTCCCATTGCAGCCCCCACATCTGCCCCGGCAAGTACCGGCGCATCGTTTATTCCATCTCCCACAAACATCACAGAGCCATGACGTTTCCTGATTTCCTGAAGCCTTTTTAGTTTTTCCTCCGGAAGAAGCTGTGCATATACTTCATCAATTCCTACTTCGTCTGAAACAGCCTGCGCGTTTTTCTTTGCATCTCCTGTAAGCATCGCTGTCACAAGACCGTTTTGTTTCATGTCCATTATTGATTCTTTTGCTTCTTCTTTAATAATATCATCTATCACCAGATATCCTTCCAGTTTGCCATCAACAGCAAGTAATACTTCTGTACCACTGTCTTCCTTTCCAAACAAACGGATGTCTATTCCTCTTTCTTCCATTAGAGTTTTATTTCCGCATAAAACTGTTCCTTCCGGAAATACTGCCTCTATTCCTTTTCCCGATATTTCCTGCACTCTTTGAGGTCTTATTAAGGATAATCCCCTCTCCCTCGCTGCACGGACAATACTTGCTGCAATCGGATGTGTAGAATCCAATTCACAATCTGCCGCCATAGTTAAAATCTGTTTTTCCGTAAGATGATTTACCGTCACTGTCTTTTGTACTTCAAATTTCCCCTGAGTAATCGTTCCGGTCTTATCCATCACAATTGCTTTTACATCTTTTAG
>JBJEMB010000267.1:0-3000 GCA_051879455.1 Lachnospiraceae bacterium | reverse complement strand
CCCTGTTCATTCACACATCCGGAAATAACCTGTTCTCCCGGATACACTCTTACTGGCACAGGTTCACCTGTTACAGGGGAAGTATCGATTCTGCTCTCCCCTTCTTCCACCACGCCATCCAGTGGAATTCTGTCGCCCGGACGGACCATAATAACATCTCCCGGCTTTGCATCCTTTGCCGGAACCACCTTCACCTGTGATCCTTCGATCAAATTTACAACTTCAGGTCTTAAGTCTACTGCTTCCATAATCTGTGAACGGCTTCTCTCTACCGCCACATCTTCAAAAAATTCTCCCACTCTGTAAAAAAGCATTACGCCAACTGCCTCTGCAAAATCGCCAATGGCAAATGCGGCAAGCGTAGCAACACTCATAAGAAAATTTTCATCAAAAACTCTTCCATTCTTCAGATTCTTAAGCGCCCGCCAAAGAATTCCGGCTCCCAGATCAGCATACGCTGCCACGAACAGAAGCTCACTCACAGGCATCTTTGAGCCAACACCCGAATGCTCTGCAATGATTCCCAAAGCAAAAAGAACCGCACCTGTTCCGATGGACAGAATCGCTTGTTTGTATGACTGAAAGAAACTTTTCTTTTCTTTCTTCTGCTCCTTTGTATCTTCCTCAGGCACTACCACAACCTCGGATTCAATCGATGAACAGATTTTCTGCAGTACGGGCAGAAGGTTTTCCTGTCTGTCCGATGCCACAACCAACTTCTTTGTTGCAAATGTAATGACTGCCTCTTCTACTTCCGGGAGCTCACTGATCTTTCTCTCCATCTTCGCCGCACAATTAGCACATCCCAGATTCTCAAGCCGGTATACTTTTTGCGGTACATCCACTGTAATTTCATGATCATGATGGTCCTGCTCATGGTTATGGTTATGGTCATGATGATGGTCGTGACCGCAGCCACAGTGTTCTTCATGAGAATGTTCATGGCCGTGATCGTGATGATGGTCGTGGCCGCAGCCACAGTGTTCTTCATGAGAGTGTTCATATTCATGATGATGGTCATATGCCTTTTTTTCTATATTCTTCATCTTATAACCTCCGGTTTTCATATGAATATATATTCATATGTTCATACTATGATTTAAACACTCTATTCTCTATTTGTCAATATATATTACAAATTTTCCATATAAAGTCACAAAAAATCCACCACTGATCTCTCAACGGTGGATTCATTACTTTTTAAAATACTATTTCTTTACTTTTTTCTTTGCCAGCTTATCCATTAATTCGTTTTCCCCTTCGAATATTCTGGATATACGGAATCTCTTATTGATTGTGTAAACATGTTCTGATGAAAATACTTCTTCAAATAAAGCTTTCGGATCCTCAACATGTTTCATACCCGGTCTTTCTACGGCATCAGTCATAACATCTACATCTCCGGTAAATACAATAGAGCTGCCTCTTACCGTTGCACTGTCTACTTTTTTAACTTTGTAGAAGATAAATTCATTTCCTGCTCTCGTGCTGTAAGTAGGATAATAGATGTATACATCATCATCTACAAGAAAAATTCTGTATGTAGAATTGATAAATACATCATAAAACAACGACAGCATTATTACAAATACCGCAAATACAAATACTGTAAATACTGGAATGCCATATGCAGCCACATTATTGGCAATAATAGCAGCAACCAGAATTGCGATAACACTCACCCCAAGAACTGTCATTAAGTAACCTCTGCGGACATCAATGATTGTTTTAGTCTGTTTTAATTCCATCCTTTTCCCTCCGTTTCTGGTTTAGATTGACTATTTTTTCACTATCATTATACCCTGTCTGTATAATAAAAATCAAGGTAATATAGCAAAAAGATTATTCTATCTGCCAATCGATCGGTGTAACTCCATGTGCCTCTAAGAATTCGTTTGTCTGGCTGAATGGTCTGCTTCCGAAAAATCCTCTGTATGCAGACAGCGGACTCGGATGCGGCGCCTTCAGAATAAGATGTTTCGGGTTATTCAGCATCTTTTCTTTTTTCTGCGCCGGTGCTCCCCATAATATGAATACAATCGGTCTGTCCTGACTGTTCAGCGCCATAATAGCAGCATCTGTAAATTCTTCCCATCCGATTCCCCGATGAGAATTTGCCTGATGAGCGCGTACGGTAAGAACTGTATTCAACATCAATACTCCCTGCTTTGCCCACTTTGTCAGACACCCATGATTTGGGATCGTACATCCCAGATCATCATGGAGTTCCTGATAAATATTCACAAGAGAAGGTGGGATGTCCACTCCTTTCTGCACAGAGAAACATAAACCATGAGCCTGTCCGTTATTGTGATAAGGATCCTGCCCTAATATCACAACTTTCACCTCATGTAACGGCGTTAAATGAAATGCATTAAAAATATCATCTGCCGGTGGGAAAATCAATCTTGTCCTATATTCTTCATTTACAGTTTCAAATAATTTCTTATAGTATGGCTTCTTAAATTCTCCCTTTAATGCATCCAGCCAGTCATTATTAATTGCTGCCATAATCCTTTCCTCTCCCTGTATTGCTGATTTTAAAATGCTCTTCTAATATTATAATCTCACCGAAACACCTCTGCTTCTCAGATATTCTTTTACTTCTCTGATCTCCAGTTCCTTATAATGGAACAGAGACGCTGCCAGCGCAGCATCTGCTTTTGCGTCTGTTAATGCCTCATAAAAATGTTCCAGCGTTCCGGCACCTCCGGAGGCAATAACCGGTATAGATACTGCTTCCGCAATCGCTTTTGTAAGTTCAAGATCATACCCTGCCTTTGTCCCATCGCAATCCATACTGGTAAGAAGAATTTCACCGGCCCCGCGTTTTTCCACATCTATGGCCCATTCTACTGCATCAATCCCTACATCAATACGTCCGCCGTTTTTAAAAATATTCCATCCACTTCCATCACTTCTTCTTTTTGCATCAATAGCAACGACCACGCACTGACTTCCAAACTTATCTGCTGCATCTGAAATAAGGCGAGGTGTATT
>JBJEMB010000266.1:0-6471 GCA_051879455.1 Lachnospiraceae bacterium | reverse complement strand
GATACCTTCCCTGTTTATATTGCCAAGCATCAGATCGTTTAATTGATCCTATATACTAAAAGGGGCTGTTGTACTGACAATGTCAATAAGTTAAGGGCATGGAGAGAGATTCCTGCGTAAGAGAGGAAATGGCTGAGAGCGAGAAGTTCTGCTTTCAGCCATTTTTTGCATGAGAAATAAAGCAGTCCTATTTTAACTGCATGATCCTATGTCTTTTTCGTATTTTTTATGATATCCTATATAGGAAGTTTACTGCAGAGTTGGAACGGACTTTTCGCGGAGCCTTTCACCCTTCTCTCACAGGAAGAACATTCTATTGAATGAATGCTTCTAAATCCGGTAGAGGTATCCAGTTTCGGAAAAATTCCCGGCATATGAGAACGGCTGCCGTGAAATTGATTATTTTAGTTCCCGGAAAGAACGTTCAATTCCCCATCGCCAGCCATAAAGTTTTTTGATTTCTTCCATAGGAAACGCATCTTCCTCTAAATTTGTAAGAATACATTCCATTGTGTTTTCTGAGATTGGAAAGCGGAGAACACGAAAATGAAGTGTATAGAATGGATTTTTTACTGGATCAAGGAAGTCACAGGGGGTTTTATTGGTTAGACACCGATAAACCTGTGGCTGCTTTTTTATTTCTTTTGTTTGTTTTCTTGTAAGGATCAGCGATAAGGTACAATCGAAAGCCCCATGGTCCGGTATGGATAAGTGCGTAAGGATGCCGCGGCTGCCAATATCTTTTGCACGGATTAAATACTTCCATCCTTTTTCCTGCGCATAGGCAAGGATGTTATAGCTTTCATAAGCATTCAAATGAAGCTGGTTATATCCTTTTTGATGGAGTTCCAAAGAGTTATGGCGCCTATGGGTATCTTTATCTTCCGGATTATGAGCAATGGCCAGATCAGAGCCATCGCAAGCAAGCAGGCGGTATCCGCGGTATGTAGCTAAAGATGTGAAAGAAGCATTGAAAGTGTGAAACAAAAAAATCCATGGAATAAGGCAGTAATTTTTAACGTCGTTGTAAAAAGGCTGGAACAGAAGCCATATCCGGCTGAAAATCCCAGAATTCCATCTACTCCCGGCGGATAGTATTTCCATTCATAGACAAAAGGAATTGGATTGTATCCGAGAAAGAACCTTACGGTTTCGGGAAAAATCTTTTCCTGGCTGTTTCATGAATAAATGAGATACTGATTGCATGTCTGAAATAATGGAAAGAATATTTTTCTTTAAAAAAACAGATGATTCATGCATCATAGGGAGCCTCCTTAAATAAAAAATATATTTAAGTGGCTTCGCCGCAAATTTTTAGTGGTTTGTCAAGTGTTTTTTGATTTATTACAAAAAAGAGCAGGTTACACATTTTGATGTATAATCTACTCTTTGAAACGACTTTTCTAGCTTAACTTATTGACATTGGTTGTACTGAAGGTTAATCTCCAGAGCAACATGCCCCTTTTCTCTATTCCTTAGTCAGAGGTTCTTATAGTCAAAGAGCCAGATCTTTCAAGTATCCGGCTCTTTTCTTATGTATTAAAACTTATTTTTATTTAGAAAAGGGACTGAAATATCTTTTATTTCAGACAGTCAAAAAACTCCTTACAGTAGCTGACAATTTCATCAGATAAACAGGAACAAAATACCGATTGCTGCCAGAATCAGACAATACGGAATAGTAAGCATCATAGACTTCATTGGATTTACCTTCTTATGAAGAAGAGATGCCACCAGGCCGGCAATCACGAAAGTATTTAAATCTGCCGGCGGCATCCCCTGACCCGCTGCTGCCAGATGAGCGCTTGCCACGGCTGCATGAATATCGCTTACTCCGGAAGCCATCCAGGCCGGTCCCAAAATAGGCAGAAGTGTGGCCTGCGTGGTACTCTGCGCCCCCATGAGCATTCCGCCCAACAAAAGGGAACAGGAACCTCCCAGCTTCAGCGCCATGGTATTGAGGCCACGCGCCCAGATACTGATTGCTTCCATCTGTCCACCTGCACGGAAAGCACCCAGAAAAAAAACGGCACATATCTGAATGATCACACTGGATCGAACACTGTATACGGAAGATCTTATAAGATCTGCCGTTCCCTTATGAAGCTCCGGAGAAATCACAATAGCCACAATGATCGACACGATCAGAGACATAACAATATTGTTGGTGATCTTTCCGAATACATGAATATCACTGACCACCTTGTAAAGATTGTCCTCCCCTGCCGGAATCGCTTTCATCAACATGGTAGTTACATCAAAATTAATCGCGGGTATACTCTTCAGCGCAACCAAAACAATCAGCACGAACAAAGGAATCAGTCTTTTCCATTCTCTCTCAAAAATAGCCATCGGTCTTTCCTGAGGTATCAGATGCTGAGGCATTTTATATTTATTTCCGATGTATACCTTGCAGACAAACAGGCTGACCAGCACGATCGCCACTGCCACAGTGCCATAGCTGATCTGAAGCACCGTATCTGCAGAGATTCCCATAACAGAACAGGCCACGTTGACCGCATTAGAGATAGGAGGCATGATAGCTCCCAGAGATCCCCCTGTAACAATGACCGCACATATCAAATCCGGCGAAAGTCCCATATCATCCAAAGCAGGAACCACCAGGAGTCCGATAACAGCGCCCACAGCCGCCACAGTTCCTACCAGAGATCCACCCAAATACATGGCAATCAAAATTGCCAGCACCAATCCCTGCGCAGTATGGCCGAAAATGGCCCTCAAAATATTCAGCACTGTATCCATCGCACCCGTTTTAACCTCAAGGGATGAAAAAATGGATCCGAAAATCACAATAAATACAATATAAGCCACTTGATTCAGACCTGTAAACCATGCACCTGCCCATACCGTAGGATCACAAACTCCTCCCATGACCATTGCCAAAACTCCGGAACCAATAAACGCAATCACCAGATTTCCACCGATTACAGGTATCTTTTTTACCGCACTGACCAGCATCAGAAATAATACAGGACCAATTACAATTGCCATAGCTTTTCCTCCTCAATGTACCCTTTCTTTTTGTCATCATTTTCTGGTAAGATAAACAGGTGATGACCACGCTGCGTTGCCGTTGATCTGCGTCGCCTTCACCCAATAGGCATGCTCCCCGGTTTCATCCGGAAGCTCAAGACTGCATTCGACACTGCAGGCAGCCAGATAATCATCCGGAGCAATATCCTCATTATCCAGAGCAAACTCAACCTGCAGATTCAGTCCTCCCATCTTCCTCATCACCGGAACACCGCTCATTATTTTCTTAAACGGCACATCCACCGCTCCCTGAAGGCTGGTAAAACGAAGCATTGTTGTTTCATCCCCATCAATATCAAGAATCAATCCATCGTAATCGCCGGATGTAGAAGAAGTCCATTTTACATATTTATCCGACTGAACCAGTATTCCCTGATCAATACGGTCAAAGGCGTATGTTTTTGCTGTGCGGATACGTCCGTTTTCTACATAAAGCATACCATCCCATTTTGCTGATTTTCCGCGTCCCCTGTACACAACGCCGCTCCATCTGATGCGGATACGCGTCCTGCTCTTCTTCAAAAATTCTTTCGTCAGAATGGATTTTTCCCAGTCAAATATCTCAACGCTTTCCACCGGGCAATTTCCGGCTGCCAGAAGATTTAAAATCTGTTTTCCTTTCACATTGCTTTCCTGCCCCATAAACACGCCGTTTACATCTGTTTTCAGCAGGATCCGGTCAAAAGTGGACGCATAACATCGTCTTTCTCTGATTGCTTTCCAGACAGATTCCTTCGTCAGCTCTTTTGCATATACACCGGTAAAACCGCTGCGTACATCGAAGGAACCAGAAGCCGATTTTCCATGTCCGCTTAATGCATAGGAAAGACCGGGACGGCAGGTATGGTCATCACTGGCCGCAATAAATCCGACCTTCAGGCGTTTCTTCATGGCATCCATGGCAAACCATTCAAAGGTACCGTGATGAGAATGAATTTCAATAACTGAAGTGAACTCGGGATTGAGATAATCCAGATTTGCATATCTTCCGCCGATATGCGGAATCAGCATAACATCCTCCCTGCCCTTTAAAAACTCATGAAGCTCCGGAATCGGATTCGCGTTATATTCATTGGTCACTTCTGCTGCCGTCCAGTTGCTGCTGGGATAAAAATTCTCATTATCTCCCAGAAAATATACATTGTGATCTCCTCCCTGAGGTGTAGTTCCGGACCATTCGTATCCCAGAAATGCCAGAAACTTTCCTTCTTCCGTATATTCCGCAGATTTTTCTCTTATATTTTTCCATGTCTCATCAGAAACCTCAAAATCATTTCCCTGCCATCCGGTAAAACTTACAGCTGCCTTATCCCTGGCAAAGGAATAGTAATCATCCAGGAAACCGGTTCCCACCGTTTCTCTGGTCTGACCATGCATATCCCCCCAGTATAATGTCCTTTCATCATCTTCCGTGCAAAGTGAAGGATTGCTGTAGGCATGAAATTCCTGATCTCTGTCTGTAATTTCCAAATGCCAGACTCCATCTCCGTTCACCACGCAATCATGTAAACGGACCGCACCTCCGTCTTCTTCTGTAAAAGTGATCTTTTCCGGAACCATGCCTTCTGCATTCTGAACCGTTATCCAGACTGTGCCGTGGTATCGGTTTGTAGGATTTCCAAATTCATCCAGAGCGCGGACCACGACATCAAATGGTTTGCCTTTCTGTACAGTCCCAGGAACAATTGCCTGAAGCTCATGCACATATCCGGGAACAATCCTTACCTTCAGACGCTGAGGCATTTCCTCATAGCGGTAGGTGCCGCAGGGATCCAGAAAGAAACGGAATTCGTGCTCCCTTTCACAAAATGACTGGGCCCGTGCGCCAAGACTTCCCTGACTTCTGTCTCCCATGGTAATGGTTATTGTATCTCCCTTCTTAATATATCCGCCCGTGATATCCATACAGATACTGTTTCCGAAAGACCGTATAAATTTTGCATATCTCGCTCTGATCCGACAATTTCCGGTCGTTGTTACCGTAGTATAACCGGGCTCCATCGGTTCATCAAACTGAGGTGTATCCCAATCACTGACACTCTTCCATGCCAGTACCAGAGAGCCACCGTCGTCAATGCCATATTCTCCTGCCGTAAATGTAAATACCCACGTGGAAAATTCCCCCGCCATTACATCCTTTTGCGGTGTCATTGATACACTCCCCATGTATTCAATAGTTTTTCTCATAAATATCCCTCTTTTCTTTCCGTATTTTATGTGCTATAGTTTTTAACAAATCAGGAAGAAAGGTTATGATAAAAAGATGACTCTGGAAGCACTTTACGCCTTTCAGAAGGTAGCCCGCCTGGGCCATCTTACGGAAGCCGCAGAACAACTGAATATGTCCCAGCCCGCACTGTCCCGCGTGATTCATTCTCTGGAGCAGGAGATTGCAGCCCCTCTGTTTGACCGCATCGGAAACCGCATCATACTGAATGCCAACGGAAAAATGTTCCTCGAAACCGTTGATTCAATTCTCCTGCAGTATGATCAAACCTTAAGCCGCATACAGGAGTCCAACCATATTCTTAACCACAGTATCCGGCTCTGTATCACTTCTGCCGGCATATACGTCCCCGAAATCATTCGCGGCTTTAAAAATCGTCATCCGGATACCCTGTTTTATATCAGCTCTGGTCCCGGTGAGTCTGATCAGTCCTGCCATTTTTCACTTCGATGCGCTGCAACCGTAAAGCTTCCGGAATCTTCTGTGCTTCTGGCAAAAGAAAAACTGTATCTAACTGCTTCCCTGGACAGTCCTCTGGTCGGACTATCCTCCGTCCGTTTGAGAGATCTGAAAAAATACAATTTTCTATTTTCATCCGATACCAATGATATGCACGATATTCAGCTCTACTACTGCCGCCAGGCCGGTTTTGACCCCGAAATCCGCGTAACATCAGAAAAAATGAATATTATAGAAAGTCTGGTTCAAATTGGAGAGGGTGTAGCTCTGTTTCCGAAATTTTCTGATTTCCAAAACATACATAAGGGATTTGTTCAGATTCCCATTTCTGATATGGACTGTTCCCGCTACATCTATCTGCAGGATACCAAAAAAGTTTATCAGACCGCCCTGGCTTCCGATTTCAAGCGTTACTGTATTTCTTTTTTCAGACAGATAGATACCGTTTCTCTGTCATAAAACATTCTTCCCCGGGACATTTCCCGAAAATCACAAAACAGGCGACGTGTTTAGACACCATCGCCTGTTTCCTAATATGTTATATGATTTCAATTAATTTGTAAAATGCAAATACCGGATATATCATAACAATTCTGATATGATGTCACAGTTCTGAACCGTAATGATATGATATATCCGCGGCCAAAAACAGAGCGCTTCTGATACCTTCCTGGACCACATATAAAAAGAGATTGCTTTTTCCCCGGAAATATATTATAACTATTGTGAGG
>JBJEMB010000265.1:0-6494 GCA_051879455.1 Lachnospiraceae bacterium | reverse complement strand
AGCATACCGTAATACATGCCCTGCGGGCGGGCACGCTTCGCGTGATAAGGTATACTATACTGTAAAAAACGCATACTACTATAATGAAAAGAGAGGAAGGTATATGCAGACAGGATATTGGTTGATTATTTTTATTATATTACTTGTCATTGAGATATTCACCATGGGACTTACGACAATCTGGTTTGCAGGAGGAGCACTGGCCGCTTTTCTGATAGGAGTAATTGGTTTTGGAGTAAAAGTTCAGATGGTTGTATTTCTGGCAGTGTCGATACTTCTTTTGATATTGACAAGACCGGTAGTGGTAAAATATTTTAATCGCGAAAGACAAAAAACGAATGCGGAGAGTCTGATTGGGGAAAGAGCGTATGTGCTGGAAGATATTGATACGATGAAAGCGGTCGGCAGGGTTGAGATTCGCGGACAGGAGTGGTCGGCAAAGACAGATGAACCCGACGGCAAAATTGCAAAGGACACAGTGGTTGTTGTAGAAGGTATTCAGGGTGTTAAATTGATTGTCAGAGAAGAGGAGGGGTAAATATGGGTATTTTTTTTAAACTCGTAGGATTAATTATTTTAGTGATCATAGTTCTGCTGATCGTATCTTGTATAAAGATCGTAAGACAGGCTCAGGCACTGGTCATCGAGAGGCTCGGGGCTTATCAGGCAACATGGAGTACCGGACTTCACTTTAAGATGCCGATCATTGACCGGGTGGCAAGAAAAGTTGATTTGAAGGAACAGGTTGTAGATTTTGCGCCGCAGCCGGTTATCACAAAAGATAATGTAACGATGAGGATCGATACAGTTGTATTTTACCAGATTACGGATCCGAAGATGTTCTGCTATGGTGTTGCTAATCCAATCATGGCGATTGAAAATCTGACAGCAACAACACTTCGTAATATCATCGGAGACCTAGAATTAGACCAGACGCTGACATCCAGAGAGACCATCAATACAAAGATGAGAGCATCTCTTGATGTGGCTACAGATCCGTGGGGAATCAAGGTCAACCGTGTAGAGCTTAAAAATATTATTCCGCCGGCAGCCATTCAGGATGCCATGGAAAAACAGATGAAAGCAGAGCGTGAGAGACGAGAGGCAATCCTTCGTGCGGAAGGTGAGAAGAAATCTACAATTCTTGTTGCAGAAGGTAATAAAGAATCTGCAATTCTGGATGCAGAGGCAGAGAAACAGGCTGCAATTCTCCGTGCAGAAGCCCAGAAAGAAGCCATGATCCGCCAGGCAGAAGGTGAAGCAGAAGCAATTTTGAAAGTACAGAAGGCGAATGCAGACGGTATCCGATTCCTGAAAGAAGCAGGCGCTGATGAGGCCGTACTTACAATGAAGAGCCTGGAAGCATTTGAAAAGGCAGCAGACGGAAAAGCAACAAAGATTATTATTCCATCAGAGATCCAGGGAATTGCCGGACTGGTAAAATCTGTTGTGGAAGTTGGAGAAAAAGAAGCTCAATAAGAGAAAATGGGGAACTTTTGTGGGCGCATATATTATGCGCCCCGTTTACTATATAAAAAATAAAATGGAAGGAGAAACATAAAATGGATTTAAAAGGAAGAGATTTTTTGACACTGAAGGATTATACAAAAGAGGAGATTACATATCTTCTTGATCTTGCTGCAGAATTGAAAGAGAAAAAGAAAAAGAGAATCCCGGTAGATAATTTCAGGGGACAGAATATTGCCCTGATCTTTGAAAAGACAAGTACAAGAACAAGATGTGCATTTGAAACAGCAGCGCATGATATGGGAATGGGAACAACCTATCTTGACCCGACCGGATCTCAGATTGGGAAAAAAGAAAGTATTGAAGATACAGCCAGAGTTCTTGCAGGTATGTTTGATGGAATCGAATACCGTGGATTTGGTCAGGAAATCGTAGAAGAACTTGCAAAATATTCAAAAGTGCCGGTGTGGAACGGACTTACCAATGAGTATCATCCGACACAGATGCTGGCAGACCTCTTAACCATCCGCGAACATTTTGGAAAATTAGAAGGTCTTAAACTTGTCTATATGGGCGATGCAAGATACAACATGGGAAATTCTCTTATGATTGCCTGCTCAAAAATGGGTATGAACTTTGTGGCTTGTACAACAAAAGAATATTTCCCGAATGCAGAGCTTGTTGCTACATGTGAAGGATACGCAAAAGAAAGCGGTGGTACGATCACACTGACAGAAGACGTGAAAGCAGGGACAAAGGATGCAGATGTTGTTTACACAGATGTGTGGGTATCTATGGGTGAGCCTGATGAAGTATGGGAAGAGAGAATCCGTGCGCTCACACCTTACAAAGTAACAAAAGAGGTAATGGATAACGCAGGAGAAAAATCTATCTTCTTACATTGTCTGCCGTCTTTCCATGATCTGAAAACAAAGATCGGTAAAGAAATCTATGACAAATACGGAATTGAAGATATGGAAGTTACAGACGAAGTATTTGAGTCAGAAAAATCAAAAGTATTTGAAGAAGCAGAAAACCGTATGCATACGATAAAGGCTGTTATGACAGCAACATTGGAAGAATCAGGACAATAGCAATGAAAAATGAGATATTACGTTTACTGAAAACGAACGACACCTATATCTCTGGACAGCAGTTATGTGATTATTTTCAGGTGTCGAGAACTGCAGTATGGAAAGTAATGGAGCAGTTAAAAAAAGAAGGTTATGAGATCGAAGCGGTCAGAAACCGGGGGTATCGGTTGATCAAGAGTCCGGATGTGTTGACTGAGACAGAAATAAAAAGTGCTCTCAATACAGCATGGGCCGGACAGGAAATCGTCTGTTATGAGGAAACGGATTCTACGAATAACCGGGCAAAAGAAGCAGGGGAAAAAGGTGCCCCTCACGGAATGTTATTTGTGTCAGATAAGCAGACTGCCGGAAAAGGAAGAAGGGGACGTACATGGGTATCTCCGTCGGGTACCAGTATTTACATGACACTTCTTCTGAGACCGGACATCACTCCTTCAAAAGCGCCGATGCTTACATTGGTCATGGGGTTAAGTGTCGCGGAAGGAATCCGTAAGGTGACAGGAGAGTCGGCGGGAATCAAGTGGCCGAATGATATTGTAGTAAATAAGAAAAAAGTCTGCGGAATATTGACGGAGATGGCCACGGAGATCCAGTATGTAAACTATGTTGTTATCGGTGTGGGAATCAATACGAATCAACAGGAGTTTCCTGAGGAATTAAATCAGGTGGCAACATCCCTCTGTCTGGAATCAGGAAAATGCTACCGACGTGCAAAAATCATTGCAGCTGTTATGGAGCGATTTGAAGCGAATTATGAAACATTCATAAAGACGCAGGATTTGTCTGGACTTAGGAAAGCTTATAATGATATACTTGTGAATTGTAACAAACAGGTGAGAGTTCTGGAGCCGGGCAATGAATATGAGGCCCTGGCAGAAGGAATCAATCAGACAGGAGAATTGATTGTTAAACTGCCCGACGGACAGAAAAAATCCGTTTTTGCAGGAGAAGTTTCTGTTCGCGGCCTATACGGGTATGTTTAGATAAGTGAGGGATAAAAGGATGTATGAAGGTAAAATCGTACTGTGCGGTGCGAATTCTTATGAAGAAAAATATTATCTGAATCCGGATTTTGATTCTCTTCCGGACAATATCAAAGATGAGTTAAAGATCATGTGTGTCCTGTATGTCAATGATGTGGGTGGAATACTGACACTGGTTTTTGATGAGGAAGGCGATCTTCAGTTTGAAGTTTCATCAGAAGAATTTGATCCAATGTTTGACGAAATCGGAAGCAGACTCAAGATCAAACAGATGCAGCAGGAAAAGCAGGATTTATTGCAGGCATTACAGTTGTATTACAGAGTCTTCTTTTTAGGTGAGGTTCTGGATGATGAATTTTATGATGCTTTAGAAGAGGATGAGCTGTAAGTGCGAAAAATACATGGATAAAAATTCCGGGAGGAAATTATGTTATTAGTAATTGATGTTGGAAATACAAATATTACATTAGGTGTATTCAGAGGAGAGGAGCTGCTTGGAACATTTCGTATGACAACGAAGCTTCCGAGAACTTCAGATGAATACGGAATTATGTTAAAAGAATTAGTGGAGCGCCAGGGAATCCAAAGCAGTGATATCACTGCAGCGATTGTGGCATCTGTTGTACCGGATATCATGCATTCCCTGGGAAGCGCCATGATCAAATATTTTGGAATCAAGCCGGTAGTTGTATCTGCAGGGATTAAAACAGGAATCCGTATTATGACAGAGAATCCGAAGCAGGTAGGAGCAGACCGAATCGTAGATGCTGTTGCGGCATATACGTTGTATGGCGGACCGGTCATTGTCATTGATTTCGGAACAGCCACAACTTATGATATTGTAGGCCCCAATGCAACCTTCGAAGGTGCAGTGATCGCACCGGGAATCCGAACCTCCGCACAGGCAATGTGGGGGCAGGCGGCTATGCTTCCGGCAATTGAGATTAAGAAACCGGATACGATTCTGGCAAAAGAGACAGTGTCAAGTATGCAGGCAGGTATTGTGTTCGGACAGATTGGACAGGTAGAATATATCGTAGACAGAATCCGTAAAGAGTCCGGGTACACAGATGCAAAGGTTGTTGCAAGCGGTGGTCTTGGAAATATCATTGCAAAAGAGACTGATGCGATTGACATTTATGATCCGCAGCTTACATTAAAAGGACTTCGGATCATTTACGAAAAGAACAAAAAAGGCAAATAAAAACAGTAAGGTTAGAACAATATGAGTTTGATAATCGGAAATGTGGAATTAGATAATCCATATATTCTGGCGCCTATGGCAGGCGTTACAGATCTCCCGTTCCGGCTGCTCTGTAAAGAGCAGGGAGCGGGTCTTCTTTGTATGGAAATGATCAGTGCAAAAGCACTTCAATATAAAAATAAGAATGCAAAAGCACTTCTATCCATTCATCCGGATGAATATCCGGTTTCCCTGCAGCTTTTTGGTTCCGATCCGGATATTATCAGCCGAATTGCCCATGAGATTGAAGAACTTCCGTTCCAGATACTGGACATTAACATGGGATGTCCGGTGCCAAAAGTTGTAAAAAATGGGGAAGGTTCTGCACTTATGAATCAGCCGAAACTGGTATATGAGATTGTGGCAAAGACCGTAAAAGCAATAAAAAAACCGGTAACAGTCAAGATCAGAAAAGGATTTGATGATGATCACGTAAATGCAGTTGAGATTGCGAAAATCATTGAGGAAGCTGGGGCGGCAGCACTGGCGGTCCACGGAAGAACGAGAGAGCAGTATTATTCGGGGAAAGCGGACTGGGATATTATTCGTCAGGTAAAAGAAGCCGTTTCAATTCCGGTTATTGGAAATGGAGATGTTACTTCCGGGGAAAAAGCATTGGAGCTTCGAAGACAGACTGGATGTGATGGAGTGATGATCGGAAGAGGCGCCCAGGGAAATCCATGGATTTTCTCAGAGCTTCTGGAATATGAAAAGACAGGTATCCTCCCGGCGCGTCCGGATATTTCCGTTATCCGTGAAACGATGCTTCGCCATGCAAGACTCCAGATTGAATATAAAGGAGAGTATCTTGGAATCCGCGAGATGCGGAAACATGTTGCATGGTATACGAAAGGATTAAAAGGATCTGCGAAGCTGAGAGATGAGATTAACCGGGTGGAATCTTATGAGGAATTGGAGGAACTGCTGAATCAAAAAATTGTGTAGCAGTCATAAAATAAACACAGAATGCATATACTTAGTCAGCGATAGTTAAAAAAGCAGCTGCAGAATATTATCTGTATGTGTCAGTTGTGCATAGAAGAAGGATTTCTGATGATGAAATCTTGACATTGTAAATCTGATTATGTATAATATTGAAATTGTGAAAATATCTTTATTTACATAATTGTTTCGGGAAAAAGGAGCTAGACAAAATGGAAGCAAAGAAGAAATTACTTACGTACACCGGTCTGAAAGCGCTGGAGGACGAACTTGAAAATTTAAAAGTAGTAAAGCGTAAAGAGGTTGCCCAGAAGATTAAAGAAGCAAGAGAACAGGGCGATTTATCTGAGAACGCAGAGTATGATGCTGCGAAAGACGAGCAGCGTGATATTGAGGCTCGTATCGAAGAGCTGGAAGGCATTTTGAAAAATGCAGAAGTCGTAGATGAAGATGAAGTTGATTATGATAAGATCAACGTAGGATGTACAGTAAAGGTATTTGATATCACATTTGATGAAGAGATGGAGTTTAAGATTGTTGGTTCTACAGAGGCGAACAGCCTTGCAGGAAAGATTTCCAATGAATCACCGGTAGGTCATGCTTTGATGGGAAAAACGGTCGGAGACGTAGTAGAAGTTGAGACACAGGCAGGAGTTATGGAATATAAAGTCCTGGCAATTGACCGTACAAAGTAAAGCAGAACATAACAGATAGACTTAAAACCCCTCAACTTGCGTAGAGGGGTTTAGTTTGACTAGTGAAAGG
>JBJEMB010000264.1:5090-6628 GCA_051879455.1 Lachnospiraceae bacterium | reverse complement strand
TTCATCATACTTCGGAAATGCCATTGAAAAATATTTTGTTGCATGTCTGACAATAAAAAACAATACGATTCCAAGAAGAATCACCGCAATCAGGTAGATACTGGCAAGTTTTGCATTAATTGCAAATGCCATGATCATCGCACACAAAAGACTTGCCGGTGCTCTTGTAAACATCCTGAGTGTCATCATATATGCCATCTGCACAGTTGTCACATCCGTGGTCAGACGGGTAACAAGACCTGCTGTGCTGAATTTATCAATATTTTCAAACGAAAATGTCTGAATGTGATTGAACATAGCCTCTCTTAGGTTTTTTGCAAATCCTGTAGAAGCTTTTGCACCGAACCGTCCGCCCATCATACCTCCAAACAGTCCGATAAATGCAACCACAATCATGACTCCGCCTACTTTATAAATATGCTGCATATCTCCTGCATTGACTCCATCATCAATGATTGAAGCCATCAGAAAAGGGATCACCATTTCCATCAAAACTTCCAGGATCATAAACAGCGGCGTTACAATGGAAGCCTTTTTATATTCTTTTACTTCACATAAGAGTCTCTTAAGCATCCTATCCCTCCTTTTCCATCACAATCTCTCTGATTTTTCAAATTTTCCATAATTTTATCAGATACACAAAAAAATGTATCAAGTTCCTGATCATTAATGTTTTCTTCCAAAGATGTATCCATTTTTTTTATCATTTTCTCGATACTTTCACTGCCTTTTATTCCTTTTTCTGTTAAAATAACTTTCTTTAATCTCGCATCATGCTCAACAAATTCACGCCTGACATAACCCTTTTTTTCTAAGATCTGAATTATATTTGTCACAGTAGATCTTCCTATTGAAAATGTCTTTTCAATATCTTTTTGAAATATGTCATGCTCTTTGTTCTCATAAAGATACTTCATGATCCAGCCATGCATCAAGGTAATTTCATCAATTCCCTCTTCCTTCACACACATTGTAAGATATCTTGAGATCATATGGTGAAGCTTATGTATTTCCTGACCAATTGTTCTCTTTTCCTGTAACACATCCACACCTCTTTTCTATCCGGAACAACATTGTTCACGATCGAATTGTTCAGAGCTGAACTATATTTTACTTCTGCTTCTTTTTAATGTCAACTCTTATCGATAACATTTTATTTTTTGTTTATTTTTTTGTTGTCATCTAGTTTTGAATACTATATAATGATTACATTGAGGTGATTATATGACAATTGATGCAAAAGATATGCTGAAAAGCATACTCACAGATATTTCACGGATTACTTACATTGATCCGAACGATATTCCAAATATTGATTTATATATGGACCAGGTTACTACGTTTATGGAAGAGCACCTTCGTTCCAGTAAACGATATGAAGATGACAAAGTTCTGACTAAAACAATGATAAATAATTATGCCAAAAACAACCTTCTTCCTCCACCGGTGAAGAAAAAATATTCCAAAGAACATGTATTGGTAATGATTTTTATTTATTATTTCAAAAATATATTATCTATCAGAGATATTGAAGTTCT
>JBJEMB010000264.1:0-4990 GCA_051879455.1 Lachnospiraceae bacterium | reverse complement strand
TATGTCAAAAAACTTCTAATGCAAAAATTAATTGATGAATTTGATTCCTCTTCAGGAAACGACAAAGAAAAAAAGAAGAAGAAATAGGACCGCTCCTATTTCTTCTTTTTTCTCTTTATGAAATTGTCCTGCTATATTATTCTGACTGTTCCTCTTCCTGATGATTAATTCTCTCAAACACCATGTCATAACCATCATTTCCATAGTTCAAAGAACGATTCACACGACTGATTGTAGCTGTAGATGCCCCTGTCTTTTCTGCTATTTCAAGATAGGTCTTATGCTCTCTTAACATCTTTGCCACTTCAAATCTCTGGGACAAAGATAGCAGCTCATTAATCGTACAGATATCTTCGAAAAAAGTATAGCATTCCTCTTTATCTTTCAGACTCAATATGGCACTAAAGAGATAGTCAACTGCTTCAGTCCTGATTTTTTTACTCATATTCGCAATCTCCTTTTATAACAGAATTGATTACTGTTACATTTTAACACAGTAAATTTTTAAAGTCTATACTTTTTTATCGATTGCGCTTCAAAGAAGCCTTTAATTTGTCTAAAGATGTATTGGCAACCAATGATTCAGGAAAATCCGCTGCTTTTAATACTTCATTTACATATTTGTACTCTCCGATTGTCACATCAACATGTGAGTCTGTTCCCAACACAACCATTGTTCCGTATTTTTTACAGCATTCCAACATCCGGATCGAGTTTCCTTTTGTATTCTGACGAAAACCTCCCGGTCTCAAAGATGAGTTATTTACCTCCAAAAGTGTATTCGTTTCTTTTGCCACCCTCGCAAGCACATCATAATCAACAGGGAATCTTCCGTCATCCGGATGACCAATGATATCAACACAATCTCTATTCATCACGTTCAGATAAGTTCTCGTAATGACCTCTTTTGTTTCTTCACCTTTATAACACGGTGTATGAAGACTCGCAATTGCGATATCTAATTCTTTGATAACACTTGTCGGAAGATCCAGTTTTCCTTCCTCATCCATAATATTAAGCTCCACACCTAACAGCAGCTCAATCCCATACATTTCTCTCGGAACTACTTTAAGATTCTGGAAATAATAAAGATGTGTACTGCCAGGCATCTTCGGTGCATGCTCGGTAATTGCAAGTCCTTTTAATCCTTTTTCTGCTGCCATGGACGCCATCTCACGGATGGTACTGTAGGCATGTCCGCTGACAATTGTATGTGAATGTGTATCAATCTCTATTTTCATATGAATCATTCCTTCTTTCTTGCTTTTATGTCATTTTCCTATATCTTCTCATCGACTCTTCTATTTTAAACACTTTTATATTTTTTGTCCACTTCATTTCTTTCACATACTTTTGAGGTTTTAAAATGAGATTTGCGGCTTGATAATCAGCCACCTTTAGATAAAACATCTATAAAGAATGATTATTTTGCTAAAAAAGTCAGCTTATCTTTCTATAATTCAATTATTGGCTGATTCAAATTACTAAAAAGTCAGCTCATTCTCAAAAATAATCAATTGTTGGCTGAATTATACTGCTAAATAGTCGGCCACCTTTAAGTAAAACAGGAATTTTGAATGAACACTGGCACTGACAACCCCTACCTAAAGCTCACCTAAAACTCATCAAATGCTCACACAACTCAAGGCTGACTCTTATTCACAAGCAAAACACCAACACAGATAACAGTAAATGCGTGATTCTTTTCTCCCAGCAAAGCAGTATAGATATTTGTCTAAATCCTCTGACACAACCTTCGCGAAACAGTCCGATGGCTGCCAGTACGATACCCCCCAAAAATACTCCTCTCTTTACCATTATAATTTTATCGGCAAGAACGCCACAACTACCGCGACTACTAGAGCCGGAAGCAAATTTGCCACCCGGACTTTTTTCCCCATACCAGATTGAGTCCGACGCAGAAGATCAAAATCGATCCAATTAAAGATATATTTGATAATGCCGCTTCTGTCATAAATGGTTTGATGAACCGCGCCAACAATGTTATAGATCCCTGAAGGACTGCAACCGGAACTGCTGAGAAGACGCATCCTTTTCCCATAGAACTTGTCATTACCATAATGATTACCAGGTCAAGTACTGCTTTTGTTGCCAGAATCGAATAATCACCCCAGATACCATCCTGTATCGCACCAACAATTGCCATCGCACCAATACACACTGTCAAAGAAGCAGTCACAAAACCTTCAACAAAATTTTTGTCTTTTGCATTTCCTGTTTTTATTTTCAGCCAGTTGCCAAGTCGTTCAAACCATCCTTCAATATTGAGTATCTCACCAATCAGAGCGCCGATAGCAAGACAACCAACGACAAGCATTGATTTTCCACTGGTAAGCGAATTTCCTTCGATTGCCATCATTCCCTCCATTGCTCCTGCCATACCTATAAAAAGAACACAGATACCACACGTTTTACTCAAGGTGTCCTAATGGCTTTCCGAAAGAAGCTTTCCAAAGAAATGCCCCGCTACACCTCCGGCAATGATTCCCGCTATATTAATAATGGTTCCTGCTCCTATCATTTGTTTTTCCTCCAAAATATCTGGCTTTTCACTCAAAGCTTCTATTATTTTACTCACAGCTTTCATTATAAGTAAGCTTTGGAGAAATTTCAATATACGTACTTCTGCATTTTTACGCATACTTTTCCGATTTTTACAAATACTATTCTATCATTTCAAACAAGGAGGAACTTTATGAAACCGCAAAAGCACAGTGACCGTATTGCAAAAACAAACGAAGAAATTATAGATTCTTACGATTATCTTTCCAACTCTGCCTCAGCACAGGATTGCACCGGACTGATTCCTTCCGAACCAACAGCAAAATCCGAGCTTGAATCTTATGAAGAACTTTATCATTTTCTACCGCCAAACAGCAAAACCGAAAACATCAAACCTGATGAAGCCGAAAAATCATAAACGATAGATTTCAGGTAAATATTTCATCAGCTATTTTTAGATTTTAGGTTGACATATACGTAACACACGGATATCGTATGTTATGGGGAAACATGAAAATCAAAACCTACTATATGTCATACGAAAGGTAAATCTTATTATGAAAAAAATACTAATGATAGCAACTGGAGGTACCATTGCCTCTAAAGAAAGCGACCAGGGACTGACACCGGGCATGACAGGAGAAGAACTTGCTGCAAATGTCCCCGGAATTCAGGACAAATGTGAATTAACCGTACTGCAGCTTATGAATATCGACAGCTCAAACATGCGTCCAAAACACTGGATGATGATTCGGGATATTATTATTGAACATTACGAAAACTATGATGGTTTTGTTGTGCTCCACGGAACAGACACTCTGGCATACACGGCCGCTGCTTTATCTTATCTTATCCAAAATAGCGTAAAGCCAATTGTTTTAACTGGTTCTCAAAAACCAATGGGAAATCCGTACACAGATGCAAAGCTCAATGTATATCAGAGTATTTTGTATGCCCTTGATGATAAATCATGTGATGTTTCTATTGTGTTTAACGGGAAAGCCGTTGCAGGGACACGCGCAAGAAAGCAGCGTACAAGAAGCTTCGATGCTTTTGAGAGTATGAATTTCCCATTTCTCGCTATGATCCATGATGATAAGATCATTCGTTATTATAAAGCCCCAAGGCCGACAGCTTCTGATTTAAAAACCTACACAAAGCTTAACGACCGTGTCTTTGTATTAAAACTCACCCCGGAAGTAAAACCTGATATTTTCAGGCTTCTTTCTAATGATTATGACGCTATTATTCTGGAAACTTTTGGTATCGGCGGCATTCCGGAATATGATGATGCCTCATTTGAAAAGGCAATCTTTGAGTGGACAGATTCCGGAAAAATCATTGCTGTGACAACTCAGGTGCCAGAAGAAGGATGCGATCTGGGAGTATACAAAGTCGGCAAAAAATATAGTGACTGTCCAGGAATTTTAACTGCCGGTGACATGACAACCGAATCCATCGTCGCAAAAATGATGTGGATATTAGGGCAGACAGATGACTGCCAGGAAATTCGCCGTCTCTTTTACATGCCAATCAATAACGACAGACAGATTGATCTTTAATCTGTATAGCCAGGATCATACCCCGCAGTAAGCTACGGGGTATGATCCTGGCTTGTTTTTATTTTGTACGCCCCAAGGGGCAGGGTATCTGACCCTCGCGGGAATAAAGTTCCATAATCCCTGACAGGATCAAAAGCCTTTGCAAGTACTTTTTCAGTTCTTGGTATGAAAGAAATCAAAAAGTTTAAGTTTCGTCTTACAAACCGTCTTCAAAATAATGAAAAACATCCCAACCAAAATCACAATTGCAATAAGTGATATTTCCTCTTTATTCATATTCAGGACGTCATCTCTATACATAATGTAAGAAACCATAAGAAGAAAAGTTCCAACCGAGTTGCATATTTCAATCCATAGATTTGAAGAACGATATTGTCTGGCTGGCAATTTCCTGTCAAGATAGACAGTACAACATAAAACAAGAAACGCAATACCCCAGCAAAGAACCATCTCCATATTAAGCCGCAGTTTTAATCCCTTACTCAGGTAAAACGGAATATAAAAAGCCAGAAGTCCACTGATTTCCAGCAAATAAAGCACTACTTGAAACCCATACAACTGGTTTTCCCCAATCGCCTTTATTAACATCTGTTCTGTTTCTTTTTTATATTCCTCTTCTTCTATTTTCTTTCCTGCAAGAAGTTCACTTACCTGAATTTCAAACAATTCACAGATATCTTCCATCAAACTGATATCCGGCAAAGAACGCCCTGTTTCCCACTTTGAAACAGCACGGTCGGTCACCCCTAACTTTTCACCAAGCTGTTTTTGTGTCCAGTTTCTGGACTTTCTGCATTCCGCAATAAACAGTCCGACTTTTTTCACATCAATCACGGTTATACCTCCCTTCTATATACATCCATTATGACATATACTTCAGGCAAATGCACCATACCATTAGTAGA
>JBJEMB010000263.1:35678-38117 GCA_051879455.1 Lachnospiraceae bacterium | reverse complement strand
ATTATATCACCCGTTTTTCCATTGTCAACACACTTTATATTTTATTTATATTTTTCATAAAAAATACAAAGCATGTTAAACACACTTTGTATTTTCCTTCAGCCTATATTAAACTTTCTATATTACTTTTTATTTTCAGCGAAACGTCCCGAAAAATTTTCAACTCTTCCTCGGAAATCCCTTTTAAAATCTGCCGGTTCATTTCTTCTCTTCTTTTTGACATCTCAGCTACAATCTCCTGAGCAGAATCCAGCACTTTATAGTGGATATATCTTCTGTCATTCTGATCCGGAATCGCAATAATATATCTCCGTCTGCAAAGGCTATCTACCGCTTGAGAAATATGCCCCCTGTTCATCAGTAATTGAGCATGAATATCTGAAGATGTGTCTTGACCGCCGCTTCGCGATAAAAAATACAGTACCTCTAGCTCTGCTTTCTTCATATTATATTTCTGCCGCAATTCAGCACTCTGCTCATCTAACAGTTTTTTAAATTGCCCTCCCTGCAAAATGAACTCCATCTGTCTGTCCATACAATCACCTGCTCATAATATTTTTCATTATTCGTTATAAAAACTTACAAAAATATTATCACAATATAAAAAATACGTCACGATTTTTAAGATTTTTGTTTAACTTTATTTTATCATTCAAATGCATATAAACAATACAATATTGCACACATTGTCAGATTATTTCAGTATTTATATTATTTTGTTTGTCAAGTGTTGATTTATTATGTCAATATTTGTTCATAAAATATCAATCTTGACGAAAATATATCAATTGTGTACAATTTATTGTTCTTATGATATTCTTAAGTTAACGAGTATGTTTTAACAATAAGAAAGAGAGGAACAAAAATTATGTTACAAACCATTGAGTCAATTAACACAGCCGTGAATGATTTTGTCTGGGGCGTTCCGGCAATGATTTGTATCATCGGAGTAGGTCTTGTATTAAGTTGTCGTACCAAATTCATTCAATTTCGCAAATTCGGATATGCGCTGAAAAATTCAATTGGACGTATCTTCAGTAAAGAAGAGGCGAAAGAAGGAAGTATCACTCCTTTTCAGGCTGTATGTACTGCGCTGGCCGCAACGGTAGGAACCGGAAATATTGCCGGTGTAGCCGGAGCAATCGCAATCGGAGGACCTGGAGCCGTTTTCTGGATGTGGATATCAGCACTTCTTGGAATGTGTACCAAATTTTCCGAAGTAACCTTAGCCGTACATTTCCGCGAGAAAAACAAAGATGGAGATTACGTTGGCGGACCTATGTACTACATAAAGAACGGTCTCGGAAAGAAATGGTACTGGATGGCTTCTTTATATGCATTACTTGGAAGCTTAACTGTACTTGGAACCGGAAATGCTACTCAGGTTAACACAATTACTACTTCTATTGATTCTGCACTGCTCAACTATGGTGTAATCTCTGATACACAGGTTAGTACAGTAAATCTGGTACTCGGTATCATCATTGCTATTCTGGTAGCCATCGTACTTCTTGGTGGTGTAAAACGTATCGGTGGAGTTACCGAAAAGCTGGTACCGTTTATGGCAGTACTTTATATTGTTTTTGCGTTAGGCGTTGTAATTATGAATATTAGTTCTGTTCCAGCAGTATTCGCTTCTATCTTTGCAGGTGCTTTTAATCCTTCCGCTTTTACTGGTGGTGTTGTAGGAAGCTTCTTCATCACTATGAGACGTGGAGTTTCCCGTGGTATCTTCTCTAACGAAGCTGGTATTGGTACAGGCTCTATTGCCCATGCATGTGCTGACACAGATCAGCCTGTAAGACAGGGTATGTTTGGTATCTTTGAAGTATTTGCTGACACAATCGTAATCTGTACACTCACTGCACTTGTTATTCTTTGTAGTGGTGTTAGCATCAACTACGGTGCAGCTGCCGGTGCTGAACTTACAATCTCCGGTTTCACTTCAACTTATGGCAACTGGGTATCTATTTTTACAGCTATTGCAATGTGCTGCTTCGCATTTTCAACCATTCTTGGATGGGGACTTTACGGTGCACGCTGTATTGAATTCGTATTCTCGAATAAGATTGTAAAACCGTTCATGGTTGTTTATGCTTTAGTTGCTATTCTTGGTGCAACTGTAGACCTTGGTATCGTATGGGGCATTGCTGATACTTGTAACGGTTTGATGGCAATCCCGAACTTAGTTGCACTGTTCCTGTTATCCGGAACAGTTGTAAAACTTGTACGAGAGCATTTTTCTAAAAATGTATAATCCAAATTAAATACATGAAAATTCCAGAGGGGAATCCGCATGACATATTGTGATGTGGATTCCCCTCCTTTTACTTTCACTCTTCTCCTATATTATAGCTTTCATTTACTTCACCTTCGCAACATGGTATACTATTTTCAATGATTTTACGAGAGGATGTATATAACTATGAAGCGTTTTTT
>JBJEMB010000263.1:33372-35578 GCA_051879455.1 Lachnospiraceae bacterium | reverse complement strand
AAATTATGTTATTGCCGGTGGCGATTTTAATCAGGTGTTTCCTGACTCTTTGACAATTTAACCGATTAAAAATCCAGATCTGTGGGAACCAGGAGTTCTGCAAAAAGAAGATCTCCCTGCAGGATGGAGCTTCGCATATGACACCTCCACACCTTCCTGCAGACTTTTAAACCAACCATATGACCCGAACTCAAAAGACACTCAATACTATGTTATTGATGGATTTCTCGTATCACCGAACATCAAGATTGAATCAGTAAAAACTGAAGATTTAGGATTTGCCAATTCAGATCACAATCCGGTCAGACTGAGATTTTCTTTAAATAAAGAGGAGTGATTATCGATATTCCTTATTTAACGTAAAGCCTTTTCCACTGACTTCGCTGACACGGTTAACTACCATAAAGCTTTCCGGATCAATCTCATGTATGATCCGCTCTATTCTTGGCAGCTCCCGATTGGAAATCACACTGAAAATAATCGGACTATCTTCTTTCAGATATCCACCCCTCGCAGAGATCAATGTTACGCCTCGATCCATTTTTTCAAGAATTGCGTCACAGATTTCCTGCGAGCGGGTACTGATGACCCGGACTTCAGTCTTTGTAGTTCCCATAAGAAGCATTTTGTCCAAAGTAACCGTATAGATAATCACAAGGATAATTCCGTAAAATACTTTCTGTAACGGCTGAAAATATGCCTGAACGAGAAGAATGATAAAATCAAACAAATACAGTCCGACAGACACCGGTATCTTAAAATAATGATTCAGCACCAACGGAGGTATATCCATTCCTCCGGTAGATGCACCGGCACGGATCACAATTCCAAGCGACAGACCAATTCCCAGTCCCGAAAAAACAGTACAAATAATAATATCCTGTGACAACACCACATTTCCAAGTAGCCTGTCAAAAAGATCCAGTGCAATCGGATAAGTAAATGTACTGATAATCGTTGTGAGCGCAAACTGTTTTCCAAGCACAAAATAACCTGCAATCAGCATAATGACATTGAAAATCAGCACAAATGTTGCAACAGGTATTCCTGCTGCATAATTTACGGCAAGGCCGATACCGGTTGTTCCTCCTGTCACAAGCCCCGCCGGCAAAAGAAACAGTTTTACAGTAAGCGCGTACAGTATATTCCCCAATACAACTGTCAGCACAGACATCACTGCCTTTAAAAGATTATGTTGTTTCATTCTAAAAACCTCCCAATGACTTCTATCGTTTTTATCTTCCAGATTGATCCTATATTATAGATTTATCCTATATTCCAGACTTTCTTTGACCCGTCACATTTTTCAAGCTCTGGACATTCCCCCTGTACATAAGCATAAAGCGGCGGATCATTTTCATACTGTTCAATCACTTTTTCAAGTTTCTCTATCATTTTCTCCCGGTCTTTCGGGATCTTTCCCCTTGTACGGACTTCTATATAATCATGAAACCCATCATATAGAAGTTCTGTTTCAAGAAGCTCCAATAATCTTTTTTCTTCTCTGAGATTTTCCAGTTCATCTGCAGGGATAAAAGAACCATCCTCGATATGACGATAAAGTGGCACTTCTTTATGCAGAAACATAGAAAAATTCACCACATGTTCAGGATGTGTTTCATTTAAAAATCTGGCAAGATACTCTGCATTTTCAATCCCACGTCCTCGTCCTGCCACCCCCGTCATAATATGGGCATCATAAATAAGTCCTGTCCTGTGCAGTTTTTCAATTGCCTCATACGCCTGTGAAAGATTGTGATCTTTTTCCATGAAGCTAAGGACATCATCAAGTCCGCTCTCAATTCCCAGATAGAGATGACGCACGCCCTGATTATACAGCATTCTCAATTCTTCGTCCGTCTTATTAAGAATACTTGTCACAGTAGCATCCATGTTGATACACTGACACTCTGGGAAATAACGATGTATCAATTCCAAAATCTGCTGCAGCTTCTGATATTCAAGTCCAAATGCATTTCCGTCCCCAAGGAAAATTTTCTTAGGACTTCCCCCTGCATCCTTTACTCGGACCAGCTCTTTTTCAATCTGTTCCATCGGAAGCTCTCTATATTTTAAATGGCGAAACAAATTGCAAAATTTACATCGGTTGTAGGAGCACCCTACCATAACAGGAAGCATAAAAGAAGAACGTTCCATGGGCGCTCTGCAAATCTGTCCTTCATAGTTCATAAAAATCCCTCCTCTT
>JBJEMB010000263.1:0-33272 GCA_051879455.1 Lachnospiraceae bacterium | reverse complement strand
CCATATCAAGACGAGTCGGAATCTTATACTGCATCAAAGAGTTCTCGTAAATATTTCCGGACGGACCATAAGTCACATCTTCATAAAGGGCCATTCCGATCCCCTGAACCAGTCCGCCTTCCACCTGAATTCGTGCGAGATTTGGATTGATCGGTGTTCCACAATCCACAACTGCAACATAATCTAATACATCTACTTTTCCGGTTTCTTTATCCAGTTCAATCTCTACCATACCGGCCATGTAAGGCGGAGGTGACACTGGGGAACTATGCGTTGCTGTTGTCTGAGCAGCAATCTCATTATTCAGCATCGATTTGGTTGCAATATCAAATCTGGATACAAAGCCACTTCCATCCAGTTTACGGACACCTTCCCCTGTAAACTCTACTTCATCTTCTTCACATTCCATCATGCCTGCCGCAATCTTACACATATTGCTTTTTAGCTCTTCGCATGCCATCTCAACCGCTTTTCCCGTAATATAAGTCGTGGATGATGCATAAGAGCCGGAATCGTATGGAGAGGCATCTGTATCAGCTCCAAAAACTTCTATTTCTTCTACCGGACATCCCATACATTCTGCTGCCATCTGTGCAAGAATCGTATCGCAGCCGGTTCCCATATCAGCAGCACCAATCATCAGATTATAGAATCCTTCATCACCAAGCTTCATTGTTGCAGAGCCAACATCCAAATTAGAAATACAGGAACCCTGCATGGCAAGTGCAACACCTGCAGTACGCACTTTCCCATTTCCCATATCACGTACCGGATATTTTTCTTCCCAGTGGAACAATTCTTTACATCTTGTGATACAGCGGTCCAGAGCACATGCATTGGCTTTTTCACCGTAATAAGCCGGCATGACCATACCTTCACGGACAATATTTTTCTCTCTAAGCTCAATCGGATCCATATGAAGACGAGCCGCCAGTTCATTGACCGCACTTTCCAGTGCATAAATTCCCTGTGTGGCTCCATATCCACGATAAGCCCCAGCCGCCTGCACATTCGTATATACAACATCATAGGCAAAACGGTGTGCTTCCAGTCCACCTGTATAAAGTGGAATAGATTTATGTCCGGAAAGTCCGACTGTCGTTGGTCCATGCTCGCCAAAAGCACCTGTATTTGACAACGTATAGACATCCAATGCACGAATTTTCCCTTCTTTGGAGGCGCCAAGTTTCACATGTACTTCCATCTCATGACGTGGGGTTCCAGCCGTCTGACATTCTGCTCTTGTATAGATCATCTTAGCCGGACGTTTCGTCTTCCATGTCACAAAGGCAGGATAAACTTCTGCAACTACTGTCTGCTTTGCTCCAAATCCTCCTCCGATACGTGGTTTTTCCACGCGAATCCTGGATTTTGGAATATCCAGCGCATTTGCAATAATGCGCCGACAGTGAAAAACAATCTGTGTCGAACTTATAACATGAAGTCTTCCGTAACGGTCAATCTCTGTATAAGTTCGGAATGTCTCCATCATTGCCTGCTGGCAGGCCTTCACATGATAAGTATGTTCCACAATCTCATCACAATCTGCAAATACAGCTTCCACATCACCATCTGAGGAGACTTCGCTGGCGCAGAGATTTCTCTTATTGTCTGCACCAACCGGACACAAAGACTGCCAGTTATCTTCCGGATGAACAAGAATCGGATTATCTTTCGCCGTCCTGAAATCCAGGACAGGCTCCAGAACTTCGTAAGTAACTTTTATCATCTTAAGTGCTTTATCTACTGCTTTTTCCGTCTCCCCTGCCACAATGGCAACAGCATCTCCTACAAAACGGACTCTCTGATCCAAAAGAAGACGATCATATGGAGACGGCTCCGGATATGTCTGTCCTGCCATTGTAAAACGCTTCTGGGGAACATCTTTATAAGTGTAAACTGCCACAATTCCCGGTACTTTTAACGCAATATCTGTCTTAATGTCCTGGATCAGTGCGTGGGCATGAGGACTTCTAAGTACCTTTACTACCAGTGCATCTGACGGAGTAATATCATCCACATAAGCAGGTTTTCCTAAAAGGAGCTGCATAGCATCTTTTTTGCGGACAGGTTTGCCAACTGCTTTCAAATTCTGTTCCATGCTTCTACACCCCTTTCTTCCAATTCAGATAAGCACGGATACCGCGAAGCTGTCCCTCATATCCGGAACAGCGACACAGATTTCCGGCAAGAAATGCACGAATCTCATCATCAGTAGGATCTGGATTTTCACGGAGGAGTGCGATTGTATTCATGACAAATCCCGGATTACAAAATCCACATTGCTCTGCTCCCTGATCCGCAATAAAACCTACAAATTCCTCTGCTTCATCCTGAAGCCCTTCCAGTGTCTGAATCTCATGGCCGGAGGCTCTGGCCGCAAGAATACTGCAGGAAAGCACCGGTACTTTATCCATCAGCACGGTACAAAGTCCACAGTTTGCAGTTTCGCAGCCACGCTTCACAGAATAACATCCTTTTAATCTTACAAAATCAATCAATAACATATCCGGCTCAATTGATCCGGTAACTTTTTTCCCATTAAGAGTCAGTTCAATATCCATCATTAAACCTCCCTCAGTGCCAACGCACCGCGGCGCACCAGCACTTCACATATTTTCTCTCGATACGCAGCACTTCCACGCATATTGCTTTCAAAATCAGCTCTGGATGCAATATCTTTGGCAAATGCCTCTGCCGATTCCTGCGTAATTTCTTTTGAAAGGAGCATTTTTTCATCATCATAAATTTTTGCTTTCATCGGTCGGGCTCCTATCGCACATCTATATTGTCCTTCTGCCCCTGAAAGAGCACATGTAAGAACCGGAAAGTCTGTTTCCGTATTTCTCATGGACAGATAAACTGTCTTTCTATTCGTCTTCGGAACAATCACACGTACAAGAATATCTCTGGTGTTTCTCGGAAGATCAGCAAATTCTCTGATGTTCATAACACCTGCATGATATAACTCAACTTTGGCATCCAGAACCAGAAATAATGTTAAAACATCAGAAAATCCAAAGCGCCCAAACAGACTTCCTCCAAGAGTTGCTACATTGCGAAACTGTACTCCAACAATATGTTTGACCGCTTCCGCCATCGCATTCTGTGTCAACTCGTTAAGACCCGCATGTGTTTCCAGTGTTCTCAGAGAAACCATGGCTCCTATCCGGTATTCTTCCGGCGTCTCTTCAATCTGGTCAAGTCCAAGATCACACAGATCAATAACCGTCCCAACATTTCTATTCTGCATTTTCAGCCATACCATACCACCAAGAACGACATTGTTTCTTTTCTGGCAAAGTGCGTATGCTTCTTCCAGACTCTTTGCCCGGACATATTGATTTATTGAAAGCATCTTTATTAACCTCCGGAGTTTATTTTGCTTCTTCTTTCGGAAGCAGAATATTTAAAATAATTGCTACAAATGCTGCAGGAACAATTCCGGAACCGCCGAAAATCAATTTTACAAATTCAGGAAGTCCGGAAAGGACTGCACTGTTTGCTCCTAAGCCATAACCAAGGCCAAGTGCTACAGACACAATTGTCATATTGCGAGCCGTCAGTGGTTCTTTTGTGATCAGCTGAATACCACTCATAACAATTGATGAAAACATGATAACTGCAGCTCCACCAAGTACACACTGAGGCATAATCGATACAAGTGCCGCAAGCTTAGGCAAAAGTCCGCAGAGGATCAAAAATACTGCACCACATCCAAGTGCAAAGCGGTTTACAATTTTTGTCATAGCCACAAGTCCTACATTCTGGCTGAAAGAAGTATTTGGAAGAACACCAAAAAGTGCTGCAATAGAAGATCCTACACCGTCACACATAACTCCGCCGGAAAGTTCAGAATCTGTTGCCTCACGTCCCATTCCACCTTCGATACAGCCTGAAATATCACCAACAGTCTCAACCGCTGTCACCACAAACATAATCATAACCGGAATGATCGCACGAAGATTAAAGACTGGTTTTACAGGCATCAGCTTAGGAACTGCAAACCATTTTGCCTGTGCGACTTTGTCCCAATTAAGTACCCACGCTTTTGTATACTCTACGCCATCTGCGTTAACTGCTGTTGTCGGAAGCACCAGGCCCAGCACTGCGCAGATAATATATCCGATAATAATACCAAACAGAATACAGGAAGAACTTGTCAAACCTTTCGTTCCATGCTTTAATGCCAAAATCACGATCATGACAATAAGGGCAATCAAAAGATTCTCAGCTGATCCATAATCATTTGCCGAAGAACCGCCTCCAAAAGAACTTACGCCGACACCGATCAGCGACAGACCAATCGCCAATACAACTGTACCTGTTACAACTGATGGGAAGAAGCGGCGAAGGGGTTTTAAAAACGCTCCGAGAACCGTCTCAAAAAGGCCTCCGATCAGGCTGGCTCCCATAATCGCACCATAGGCAACAACGCCACCACCCATAATATTTACAACACTCTGAAATACACCGATAAATCCGGAACTTGTACCCATAATGATCGGGACTTTACCTCCCACAGGTCCAATCGCATAAAGCTGGATCAATGTTACAATACCTGCTATCAGCATAGCATTCTGAAGAAGTGTTACCTGAATTGCAGCAAAATCTTCAGAACCACAGGCTGCTGTTATAATAAGGATCGGTGTAAGATTTCCCACGAACATTGCCAACACATGCTGTAACCCCAGCGGAATGGCCTCCTTAAGTGGAATTCTCCCCTCAAATTGATATGGACTCGTCATAACTGTATTCGAATTTTTCTTTTCCATATGTTCTCTCATATTTCTCCTTTGTATTTTACGCACAATATTATATCAGAAAATCCCGTCCGATACCACTACTTCCAGAACACTTCCTGCAATACATCTGGCCTTATCAGAAATTGTAAAACAATTTTCAAGTTCTCCTTTTCGCGGATCAATATCTGCCACCTTAAACTTTTCCGTCACGGCATATCCTTCTCTCAGAAGTCCGCGAAGAATACCCGAAATAGTAGCTCTTACCGGACAGACTTTTCCATCTGTTATTACAATCTGTGCAATCTCCTCTCCCGCCTCTACAACGTCTCCAATCTTGCATATATTATGAAATGTTCCTGCCTCTTTACTATATATAACTCTCTCCTTATCATATCCCCCGACTTTCGCAGACTTTCCTGTGTTAGGGAGGGCACTCCCTGAGCGGATCACTCGTCCCAGATTATGTCCGCGCATGGTTTCAATCACCACATCTACATCTTTTCCGGCTTCAAATCCGGGACCCAGTGCAACGGTAAGTGGCGCCATGCCCCTATGAGTACCCAGATTTTTTTTCGCTAAAATTGCATCTACAACCACAGCCGGGCAAAGCATCTCAATTGCTTCTCCTTCTGGATCTTTCAGAACCGGTACATTTCCTGCATGAATAATGTCGTACGCCTCTTCCCAGTGTTCAATGCGGATTGCTTTCATATTTTCTACACATGCCTGTCCGTCATAAATCGCTTCACATACAGACACCTGTCGTCTGATAGCCGCCGGATATTCTGCCTCCAACACCAGCACCGGAAACCCTGCAGACCACAGCCGGTGAATGGTTCCTGTAGCAAGGTCGCCTCCGCCCCTTATAATAATCAATTTCTTTTCCATCTATGAAAAGCCTCCTATAAAAAGCTTGTAAGAATACATTTATCTATGCCCTTTTTTATCAGTAAGTCGCAAATTTTTCGTCCTGCACAAATTCGCTCCTCCGATTCACATTTATTGAGAACCACATAATACTCCCGGTTTCCTACATTTTTTCTGGTTCCATGATCCGACGAAAGTATTGTTGCCATCATTTTCTCACTCATCATGTCTGTCGGTAAAGCCTCTAATAAACGAAGTGCCTCATCTTTTCGAAAACACACCTCTTCAATGGGTCTTCCCCATGCATCCATTCCCATGACCCCGATCACAATATCACATACATCCAAAATGACCGGCTCATGCGCCGCAGGCACTTTACAGGGCATCCGCTTTGCTCCGTCAGCCTCAACAAGAACAATATCTGCCATCTGTATATACGCACTTAATTCTTCCTCAGAAAGACCTTTTATCTTTCCGTCTTCACAGGCATCTCCTACTACCGCATACATTCCCTGGAACCACAACTTCCTCACTTGTTCCGGATTCTTTGCCCACAGCTTTTCCTCCGGGCGGGCAATATGTGTAGTCGTTGTAACAATCACTTTTGCCCCTTTTCTGACATATTCTTTTGCAAAAGCATACATAAGTGTTGTTTTTCCACCTGCACCTACAAAAGAGATCACATGTTTTTTTTCACTAAGAAACGGAAATTTATCATACGTTATGTTCATCGCTTACTTCCATTCTGATCTATCTTTTCTACAAACATTATTATAAGCATAAAACGGCGGACAAATCAAATACAGGTGGACAAAAATTGTCCACCTGCAAGATATTTCCATTATTCTTATACAAGTATGATTAATCTTCGCGGAATGTAATGGTCTGTGTCTCTGCGTCCATAGCATCAACAATCGCAAGAGATTCCACACGAAGCCCCTGCTCACGAAGCATAGCTCCTCCCTGTTGGAATCCTTTCTCGATCACAATCCCCACACCTGCGACATTCGCATGACCATCTTTAATCAGCTGTATCAGCCCCATCGCCGCACATCCGTTTGCCATAAAATCATCGATAACCAGAATATTATCTCCCGGATTAATAAAACGGCTTGCCACAATCACATCATAAGTCCGTTTGTGTGTAAAAGATTCAATCTTTGTAGATAACATTGTTCCATCCAGATTAATTGACTGAGATTTTTTAGCAAATACGACCGGACAGTGAAAATATTGTGCCACGATTGCTGCAATACCGATTCCAGATGCCTCGATTGTCAAAATTCTATCCACTTTTACATCTGCAAAGCGACGCTTAAACTCTTTTCCAATCTCGTTGAATAACTCAATATCCATCTGATGATTCAAAAAGTTATCAACTTTCAGTACATTTCCCGGCTTGATGATACCGTCTTTGCGAATGCGTTCTTTTAAAAGTTCCATACCCTTTGTCTTCCTTTGCTATATTTGAATAAAATTATAACAGTTTCCTGTTTTCTTGTAAACAAGGAATCTATACCATTTCCAGAAGGACTTCTATCACTCCGCCGCAGACCATTCCTTCTTCCTCAGCATCTTTTCCAGTCATATCCACATGACACAATTTCGGTTCCGTTCTTTTATCTCGTATCATCTGCAGTGACTGTTTTATAATCTCTGCTTCTGCACATCCTCCGCCAATGGTTCCGATACATCTCCCATCCGGTAAAACCAGCATTTTCGTGCCAACTTTTCTCGGAGCAGATCCTTTGCGGTTTACAATCGTGACCAGAACCTTACACTCCTGCTCCTCACAGATCGCCTTACGTATTTCTTTTGGATATCCGCCACTTCGCCTGTTTCTATTTTTCACTTCAATAATCTCAGCCATGATCGCAATGGCAATCTCCTCCGGAGTCTCAGCACCAATATCCAGTCCAATCGGCGAATAGAGATGATCGATCACTTCCGGATCTGCCCCATTTGCAACAACAGCTTCTTTCACAAGTTTCACTCTCTTCCTGCTGCCAATCATTCCGATATACGCATGCTTTTTCTTCGCAATGCTTTCCAGACAGATTCTGTCATAGCGGTGTCCCCTTGTTACAATGATGAAAAAAGTATCCTGGTCTCCATCAATTTTTTCAAGTCCTTCTTCAAATGACTCGCAAAAAACCTGTGACGCACCGGCCCGCCTGGCATTATCTGCAAACATAGGCCGATCTTCCAGCACAATCGTCTGAAATCCAATCATATTTCCCATCTGGATCACGGGAATGGATACATGACCTCCTCCACAGATCACCATCTTCTTTTCCTGTCCCAGAAGCTCACAGAACACTTCCTGCCCGCCAATTTCATATCTTCCGCTGTCCTCGATCTTTTCTATTTCATCCTTATATGCAGCAAAATAACCGTTTTCTTTGGATGCCCATACGATATTATGATCAGAAAGTAATGCTTTTTCTCCGAATGCATTCTCGGAAAGCACCGTCATTGCTATATTACGATGATTTGGATTTATCATCTGCACAGCATTATAAAATCCTAACATATCTACCACTCCTGACAGTACCTATTTTAAATCAAAATCACCGTTCTGTCTATTTTGCATGAATGACTTTCATAATCTTTTTTACCGGAACAAATCTTTGATCTTATCCATCACTGTTGCCTTCTTTTCCGTTTCAACAACCTCTTCTTCCTCCGGCACAGAAATTTCCGGGGTTTTCATGACAAACAGAACAGAATCAACGTTTTTATTTTTTTCCGAAGTAAAGGACTTTACTTCTATGTCTTTTCCTGTCATTTCGTCAATCTTCTTATCCAGTTCATCTGTAATCTCTGTATCCATATCTTTTGTCTCATCATAGAATTCCTGTGTTCCGGATGCCATCTCTTCGGTTCCGTCTTTCATATCTTTACTTCCATCGTAAAGCTCTAAAGCTCCATCTACCATGCTTCCGGTTCCTTTATAAAGCTTTGAAGTCCCGTCGGCAACGCTCAATGCACCCTGACAGATCCCTTCATAGCCCGTTGTAATCTGGGATACTGCCTCTGTATAACTTTTAATTCCCGAATTCAGGCTCTCATAATTCTTAGTAAGAAGATTTACTCCTGCTTTAAGGTTTTTCATCTCTTCTGCCAGTGAGGAAAGTGTTTCGGAAAGGGCCTGGATCGTATCATCAAATTCTTTATAATTCTTCTGAAGTTCCAACGCCCCTGCCATAACAGTGTTTTCCTTTGATCCGTCAAGCTGTCCACAGATCTGATCCGTAAATTCATAGTTTCCTGCGATAAACTTTTTATCATTTTTCAGCAATTCTATTGTTGCATCGATAACAGTCTTTTGCTCTTCTGTCATTCCTTCCGTATCCTTTAGCGCATTTAATCCTCCGATTGCAGAATCATGACTTCCAAGATACGCGTCTTTATTCGGAAGACTGGATCTATATCCATTCGCCTGATTACTCATATAACTTAGCCCATTAGTCAGATCATTGATTCCTGCTTTTATCTGAGCAGACGCTTTCGTCAGCTGTTCTATCTGTTTTGCATCAACACTGGCATTGTCAAATGATTTCTGCATCGTTTTTAATGCGGATAACATCTGTTCAGAACCTTCATTGATGTTGGAAGAATTCGAATCCAGTGCCTTTAAGGCTTTCTGCATCGTCTTAATTCCCTCATTAAGACTCTTTACTCCTTCATCCAGATCCCCAGTTCCCTGATGAAGCTCCTTAGAACCAGAGTATAACTCTTTCGCACCATCCTTCATATCTTTTGCACCATCATCAAGCTCTGTGGCGCCATCATTTAACTCTTCAATTGCTTTCTGAATATCAGAAATCTTATCTTCCAGTTCTTCACTGTCGATATCGACATTCAGGTTCAGTTTCATTGCATTAATTGAGAATGCATCCATCTCAAAATCTTTTACATCTGCTGTAATCGTAAGATCTGCCCCTTCATCCGGCATAATAATATAAGAAAGCTGCTTATCTGATCCTACATTTGCGATTGTCGCATCATTTGCCACAATATTTTTACAGAGATTACTGTCAAGTGTAAGTGTTGCCTGCAGGGCATAACCTTTCCAGTAAGAAGAATCGCAGTTTTTATTCTGTGTAACAGAAATATGCATCTTAAATGCCCCTGATTTTCCTGCAAGGTGCTGCGCTTCACATTCTTTTCCGTCAAGATAGTATCTAATCTCAATGTTCCATGGAATCTCTGCTTCTTTTACGTCCCCCTGATAATATATTTTCTCAGCATCTGTATGCAGTGTGACTTTTCCATTCTCATATTGAATCTCATCAGTAGTCGTAAGATTACGGACATTCTCGTAATCCCCATAGTCTACAATATCCTGATCTGTAAAACTGTTTACGACATGAACATCCGATACATCTCCTGATTCATCAAGATTTGCATAGACAACCTCATCCTTTCCGTTTGCAGAATCTGCTGCCAGTACATTCACCGGACAGAGAACATTCACCGCTGCCAGACTCGCTACACAAACAGTTGCTGTTATACTTTGCTTTTTAGCTTTCTTCATATATACTCCTTTTTCTATTCTATATCTAAATGATTCTGGTTCTTTTTTCTAACTCTGTAATCTTTATTAAAGGATTGTTCTTTTTTCCCGTAAATGTCCGGTCAAACAGATACAAAAATCCCGGCAATACAAACAATACCGCCATCAGAGAACATACAGTTCCTCTTCCGAGCAGGAAACCAAGCTGGGACAATAATCCATGAGTAGATACAACTCCAAGCAAAGTTCCGACCACTGTCAGAGCAGTTCCGGATGTCAGGATAGAAACCGTAACATTGGATATCGTTTCCACCACACTCTTTTTCTTATCCATAGTTTCTCTGTTTTCCCGATAACGTGTGGTAAATAAGATTGCATAGTCAACAGTTGCTCCAAGCTGTACGGAGCTGATGATCAGATACGCAATGTAAAACAGTGGTGATGATATAAAATATGGAATTGCAAGATTAATCCAGATAGCATTTTCAATTGTCAGCACAAGAACAACGGAAAGCACTACCGACTTCAAGGAAAGTACAAGTACCAGGAATACAGCTCCAATCGCTATCAGATTGACCTTTACCATATCCGCTGTAACTGTATTCATCAGATCATAAGTGCTGACCCCTTCGCCAGCCAGATAGTATTCACCCGGATAATACTGATTCGCGGTGTCCCTGATTTTTTCTACTAAAGAGAACGTTTTTTCCCCTTCATAATCTGTATCTGCCGACAGCACAATTCTGCTATAGTTATCTGATTCCAACTGTTTTAATGTATCTTCATCCAGATATTCATATGGAATCTCCGCTCCTGCCTGCTCTACAAATGCAATAATACCTGTAATCTTATCTACCTTTTTCAAGTCTTTACATAATGCAGTTTCCGTCGCCGTATCTCCTTTAGGCACCAAAAGCACGTATGTGTCACTCTTTCCAAAAACATTTTCAATCTCATGTGTATCATCGCCAAGCTGTGTCCCTCTGTCAAAAATATGAGATGAACCATAATAATAATCATTTTTTATACTTGCCATATATGCCGGAACACTGATGATGACAAAAATACAGCACAACGGGACTGTAATTTTGCGAACTACTTTTCCGAACTTTTCAAAGGATGGTACAAACGGACGATGCTTGGTTCTATCCATCCACTTATATGTCATAAGGATCAATCCCGGCATAAAAGTAAATACTGTTATAAGACTGATTGCTACACCTTTCGCCAACGCAAGCCCGAGGTCCGGACCAATGCGGAAACGCATGAATACAAGTGCCAGAAATCCGATTACGGTTGTCAGGCCACTTGAAAGAATAGATGTCGTTGACTTACAAAGGGCCTGATTCATCGCCTTCTTTACATCATTTTCTTCCCGTCTGCATTCCTCAAATCTGTGAATCAGAAATACAGAATAGTCAAGCGAAACCGCTAACTGTAAAACATTTCCCGCTGCATTGGTCACAAACGAAATTTCACCAAAAATCAGATTAGAACCGGCATTTATAACAATTGCAATTCCAAGACCTCCTAACACAACAAACGGCTCTACCCATGATGTTGTCGTAAGGATTAATATGAGGACGATAAGTAAAACTGCAAAAGATGCGATTTTCCTTATCTCACTGACAGTACTTGTAGTTGCAATTGCCGTACTGACAGCTGAACCTGTCATTGCATTATCATCACCAATCAGCTCTCTGACATCTGAAACCACAGACAATGATTTTTCTTCCTCAATCGTCACTGTAAATAATGCTGTTTCGTCCTTATAATAACTTTCCACAACATCCTGATCCTGCATCTCCAGCGGCTGCTTGATGTTAACACTGTCATCAAGCCATATAACTTCAGTAACTCCATCAATTTCTTCAAGTTTTTCTTTATACTCAAGAGCCTCTGGGACAGATACATTTTTCACCATTACACGTGCATTGGGAATTCCACCGTCAAACTCTTCTTCCATAACATCCAGTGCCACTGTAGACGGGGAATCTTCCGGCAGATAATCATTCATATCATAATTAACCGCCACAAATTGTGAACATAATCCACTTATAAGAAAGGCCAGTAAAAATAGTATGATTACAACCTTTCTGTTCCTGATAATCCAATCGTAAAATTTCTGCATAGTTCACCCCTTAAATATTTTTAATTGACATTTGTCAATTAAATAATATACTATATGATTAGTAATTGTATTACAACGTACATTTTTTGACATTTGCAATATAATTAACATATTGCTAAAAATGTCCATTTAAGTGAGGGAGAACTATGGAGAAAAAACTTGATCTGAGAGTACAGAAAACATATGACGCATTATCTAATACATTTTTAGCTTTGCTAAGTGAGAAAGATTTTGCGGACATTACTGTCAACGAATTATGCGAACGCTCGATGATAAGGCGAGCCACATTTTACACACACTTTTCTGATAAATACGACTTTTTCACTTTCTTTATGCGCCAGATTGAAGATAGTTTTTACAGTGATTATAAAAAAGAATATAATGCAGAAAACGATACTTCCTATTTTCTCTATATGTTAAAAGAAACAATTGACTTCCTAAAAGCACACAAAAAAATAGTAGAAAAAGCACTGGCAAGCAATGCTTTTCCTACTATTACCGATATTTTATCCAATGTCATATACGAAAATGTACTGGAACACCTTTCTACAGAGGCTTTACCCTATACTTACCAAGATGTCTCACCGGAAATTCTGGCATCGTTTTATTCCGGTGGGATCGTACACCTGTTAAAATACTGGCTGCATAACCGAAATACGATCTCGGAAGCCGAGTTAATAAATGAAGTCGAAAAGTTCTTTTAATTCGCATTACTTGCCGCGATCTTTACCTTACTCCACAAGTTGCTTATTTCCTTTTTTGTGGACTCATTATAGACAAAGACTTCATCCTTTTCATTGTCACTCCTCGGAATATATGCATCGATTCCTTCAAAATCTCCGCCCTCGCCTGACAGAGCTTCAATAACTTCCTTGTTGGCAGATGTGTAGCCTACATAGCTGGAGTTATCGTAAGCAGCTTCATAATCACTTATAAAGTTGATAAATTCATGTGCAAGCTCCGGATTCTTCGCATTTTTCGGGATAACCATGGCATCTGACCAAAGGTTTGTTCCACTCTCCGGAAGATAATAACCCATATCCTCATTTTCATCCATAATGTAAGTTGCATCTCCGGAATAAACCAGACCGATCGCTTTTCTTCCCTGTGCCATGTTGTCAATGATCTCATCTGTAACGATTTCCGGTTCCATGGTCTGTACACACTGTACCAGCCATTCATATGCTTCATTAAGTTCTTTCATATTCTCTGTATTCATAGAATATCCAAGTGCCTTAAGCGCCATCATAAACTCGTCACGTTCAGAATCATACAGATAAATATCACCTTTATATTTCTCATTAAGAAAAATATTATATCCCTGCTCCTCAAGGTCTTTCAAACCTACTTTTGTCTTATTATATACGATTCCTACCGTTCCCCAGAAGTAAGGAACAGAGTATTCATTCTTCGGATCATAAGGAAGATTTTTCACTGCATCATCAAGTTTATCCAAACAATCCAGTTTCGAATGATCAAGCTTCTGGAGGTAATCTTCCTCTATCAGCCTCTGGATCATATAATCACTTGGCACGAGGATATCGTAGGCTTCCCCATTCGCCACCTTAATGTACATCTGTTCGTTAGAGTCAAAGTTTTCCATAACAACTTTGGCTCCGGTCTCTTCTTCAAACATCGGAATAGCTTCTTCTCCGGTATACTCACCCCAGTTGTAAACATAGAGTGTCTCACCTTCAAATGGGCGGGTATTTACTTTTCCACCAACCTTAAAGACTGTTACTGCTGCCAGTGCAAGACAGACTACGATTGCTACCGGAGCAATCACTTTGGATCTTCCTGTTTTACCTTCTTTCATCTTCTTTGCCGACATCATAGGCGCAAGATTGATGATCAGAAGCGCAATCGTAATGATCACAACAACTAAAGTGGAAATCGCATTGATACTCGGATTCACTCGCTTACTCATGGTGTACACCATAATACTTAGATTCTTGACACCACTTCCTGTCACAAAATATGAAATAATGAAATCATCAACGGACATTGTGAATGCAATCAGCGATCCAGATACGATTCCCGGTGTGATCTGAGGAACAATAACCTTTGTCAATGCCTGCCAGGGTGTTGCCCCAAGATCCATTGCCGCATCTGCAAGATTCGGATCCAGAGAACGGATTTTCGGCATAACCGAAAGCATGACATACGGGATACAAAATGCAATGTGCGCAAGAAGCATTGTCACATAACCTTTTTCTATCCGAAATGTAATAAATAAGAGCATAAAACCAATAGCTGTAACAATTTCCGGATTCATGATCGGAAGATTATTAACCTGGGTCATAAGATCTCGCACAATCTTCTTCGATTTACTCAGACCGATTGCTGCAATTGTACCAGCCACCGTAGAAATAAATGTTGCAAGAAGAGCAATGCTGAATGTTGTATAAAGGGACTCCATCATCTCTCTGGAATCCAGCATATGCTCATACCAGCGCAGTGAAAATCCGGTAAAATGTGTCAGTGATTTTCCATCGTTAAAGGAAAATATAATCATATACAGGATTGGCAGATAGAAGAATATGATCATAAGAATCATCAGTATCTTTCCAGCCGGACGTTTCTTCTTTTTCATCTGATCACTCCTCCTTTCCACCCTGATTTCTAACTTCCAGTTTCCGCACTGTCATCATAAGGAGCATCATGATTGCTGCCATGATCATGGAAATCGCACTTCCAAAGTTCCATTCACCGACAGTGATAAACTGATTTTCAATCAGATTTCCGATGAGGAAATACTGACCGCCGCCAAGTAACTTCGGAATAAAGAAGGAACTGACGGCCGGAAGGAACACCAATGTGATACCATTAATGACCCCCGGAAGGGACAAAGGAAGTGTCACCCGCCTGAAAGTCTGTACCGGATTCGCACCCAGATCAGCACTCGCCTCTAAAAGAGAATGATCCATCTTACAAAGGGAAGTATTGATCTGCAAAATCATAAACGGCAGAAAGTTATACACCATTCCTAAAAGAACCGCTCCTTCTGTATACAGAAGTTCTGTGTTTCCCATGCCAAAAAACGCAAAGATTCTCTGAATAAATCCACCTTCACTGAGAAGCCCGATCCATGCATAAGTTCTTACAAGCATGTTAATCCACATAGGAATCGTAATACAAAGAACAAGAAGATTCTGCGTACGTTCTTTGCTGCGGGAAATATAGTATGCTGCCGGATATCCTATGATTAGGCAGATAATAGTTGTCTTAACTGCAATCCAGATAGAACGCCAAAGGATAATCAAAAAATCCGGGTCGGTAAAAAATTTGGCGTAATGTTCTAATGTAATGGAGAAGGAAATGATTGAGTTTCCCGGCTTTGTAATAGAATAAAGCGCGATTAAAGCCATCGGGAGAACCAGCATCATTACCGCCCACACAATATACGGAACTGCAAGCTGTGAAAATTTTTTCATTTAAAAGACCATCCTTGACATTACATGGATATCTTCCGGGAAGAATGTCAGTCCGACCTCCTGACCTTCCTCCGTATAATCTGTCGTATGAATCTTGAACTCACGTCCTGGCGTAGAGAACGTAATCTGATAGACTCCTTCTGTCACCTGTTCAGGATCAAAATCATAGTCCACACTGATATCAATACTCTGATCCTCGTCACTTAACTTCCATCCCTGTGCATTTGCCCATGTTTTGATATCTGTATCAAGTGCCTGAGATTCTTTGATCTCATCTACAGTTGTAAGGAAATTAAATGCCATGATCGCTTCATTTGCCTTCTCATTCTTGACAAATGGCTGATTGACAACAAAAATGGTACGCTCAATACTTGTTCCGTTTGAAGTGGAGAAAGTCACCGGATACTGACCTTCTTCTTCCTGAAGATCATACTCGATTTTGGAAATGGAAATGTAATCATCACTTTCCGGATCCCATGCCTGCGCATTGGAACGGGCAATGATTTCTTTATCATCCAGATCCTTAACATCCTCCAGATCCACATAGAAATTGGTCGCACTGATCTTTTCTTTTCCGTCCTCACTGGTTACATCATGATTATGTGTCACACGCATATTTACAGTTACTTTTGTACCCGGAACAGTCTCTACGATAATCTCGTAATGCACCCCTTTGAACAGAACGCTTAACACCTCTCCGGTCATCTTTCCGTCTTTAATATCAACAATATCAATATCCTCCGGGCGAATGACAACATCTACCGGCTCATTCTCACGGAATCCATGATCCACACAATCAAAGGTAATATCATCAAACCGCACTTTATAGTCTTCCTTCATCACACCGGAAATAATGTTACTCTCACCGATAAAGTTCGCAACAAATTTGTTTGCAGGCTCGTTATAGATTTCCTGAGGTGTTCCCACCTGAAGGATCTCCCCGCTCTTCATAACAACGATCTTATCTGACATCGTCAGCGCTTCTTCCTGATCGTGAGTTACGAAAATAAACGTAATACCGACCTCCTGCTGAATACGCTTCAGCTCATACTGCATCTCTTTTCGAAGCTTTAAGTCAAGAGCTGCCAGCGGTTCATCCAAAAGCAGCACCTTCGGCTCATTGACAAGGGCCCTTGCAATAGCTACACGCTGCTGCTGTCCGCCTGATAAAAGCATGGCGTTTTTATCCTCATATCCTTCCAGACCTATGAGCTTTAACATCTTCATAACTTTCTGCTCAATAACGTCTTTTGAAAGCTTTTTAATCTTTAATCCAAATGCAATATTTTCATATACACTCAAATGCGGGAAAAGCGCGTATTTCTGAAACACGGTATTTAACTCTCTCTCATAAGGTGGTTTCTGGCTGATCTCCTCACCGTCAAAGATCACCTTACCTTCATCTGCCTCAAGAAATCCTCCAAGGATTCTAAGAAGTGTTGTCTTACCGCATCCACTTGGTCCCAGAAGTGTTACAAATTCATTTTCATAAATATCCAGATTTATTCCTTTTAATACAATCTGTCCGTCAAAACTCTTTACAATATTACGGAACTCTATCAGCTTCTTTTGTTCCATTATCACCTTCTCCTTCCTAGAACATCGGCGGGGTGGTAATCCACAACACTTTCGCATCCGTACTTCCATGATTGTACAGATAGTGTCCCTTTGTTCCATCCATATAAAATGTCTCCTGTGCTTTTAACTTATATTTTTTATTACCGCGAACCAGTGTTACGGTCCCTTTCAGTACATATCCAAACTCTTCACCATGATAGGCTGACATCTCATAACTCTTTTTATGGGGATGAAGAGTCAGAAGAACCGGTTCCATCTGATTCTTCTGCGCATTCGGAATGACCCACTCGATCTTATAATCATCCTGATCATCCTCAAAAAAGTCCTGCGCAGAGAATACAATCTGTTTTTCTTCCTCCTCACGGAAAAATTCTGACAGGTTGCTTCCCAGGGCTTCCAGGATATCTTCTAAAGTTGCTATACTGGGTGTTGTCAGATTTCTCTCTACTTGTGAAAGAAATCCTTTCGTCAGCTCACTTCTCGAAGCCAGATCCCCCAGTGTAAGATCATTCTGAAGACGCAGCTCTTTAAGCTTCCTACCGATATCCACAATGTCACCTCCTGCAGTTTTCTAATACTATACTTTTTTTTAAAAAATATCGAACAATTTCTATTATACATATCTATGCTTGTATTTCAATAGATTTTAGAACAATTTCGACAATTCTCCCCATTTTTAAAACTGGACTGCTTAACATTTTATTTAATGGCCCTTTCTATCATGCCATATTTGATGTAAAGTATGTAACAATCAAAGGAATAGGAAAGAGGTTATAATTTATGAATTCAAATTTAAAGAAACTTGTTATAGCAGCGTTGTTTGCTGCACTTGCATGTGTTGCTACTATGTCAATCCGTATCCCGACTCCGGGAACAGGCGGATACATTCATCCCGGTGATGCCATCGTTATTCTCTGCGGTGTAGTTTTAGGACCTGTATGGGGACTTTTAGCTGCAGGTATCGGTTCTGCCATGGCTGACCTCATCGGTGGATATTTCATCTACGTACCGATCACTTTTGTAATCAAAGGAGTGGTTGCTTTTGCAGCTGGCACAATTTACAAAAAATACGGAAAAACTAAAAAGAGCCGTTACATTTCCGTCATACTCGGCGGCGTATGCGATATCATTTTCGTTGCAGGAGGCTACTTCCTCTGTGAAGCTGTACTCTATGGTGCAGCAGGCGCAGCAGCAAGCGTGCCTGCGAACATCATTCAGGGTGTCAGCGGTCTGATCATCGGAGTAATCCTGTATCCGATTCTTCTGGCTGTTCCTGATATCCGTCAGATGTCCACAGAGGCAAGATCCGAAGCATAATTACATTCAAAAATCATACATCAGAACCTAAAAGGAAGGCTCTCAAAAGTCAACATTTACTTTTGAGAGCCTTCCTTTTTATATTCTCTATCCTATATTTTCTATTCTATATTTTCCGGCCTATCTTTCTGGCCGTCCTGTGAAAAGCCATATAGAACACAATTCCTTTTGCAACAGATGTCACTGTCATCGCCCACCAGATACCATTCAGTCCAAGAGATGTCCTGCAAAGCCCCATCGCGATCGGGATCCTCGATGCAGTCATGGTAATACTTATCACACTGCAAAGCCTTGTCTTGCCTAACCCTGAAAGCGTCCCTACCGTCATCAGTTCTATACACATACATGCTTCACTGAATCCGATAATGATCAGATACTCGGCAGAAATCCTGATCACTCCCGATTCATGAAAGAAAATCTGTGATATTTCTTCCGGGAATATAAGAAAGGCCAGCATGATCAAACTTCCCCATATTGCCATGGTAAGAAAGGAAATATGGTATCCTCTGCGGACACGCTCCATTTTCCCAGCCCCGTAATTCTGTCCTGCCATTGCATTCATAGCCGCGCCAAATCCATCCGCAGTATTCCATGAAACTGACTCAATCTGACCTCCTACTCTCTGCACGGCAACCGCATCTGCTCCAAAAGCTGATGCCATTCTCGCAAGAACCATCGATATCATACAGTACATGGCACTCTGCACAGCAGTTGGACCTCCGATTCTGAACACCCCAGAATAATATATCTTTTCTGTATGTCCAAACAGATGATTTCCCGTCAGGATATTCTCTTTATCTCCTCCACGATAAATATCGATTACCAACACTCCTGTAGCAATCGCCTGCGCTGTGACTGTTGCGATTGCTGCCCCTACCACTCCAAGTTTCGGGAAAATACCCAACCCGAAGATCAAAACCGGATCAAGGATCATATTTGCAATAAGACCTGTCAGATTTGCCAAAAACGGCATCTTCGAATTTCCCTGTGCCGTATAGATCCCTGTGATCACCACATTCAGATAAGAAAACAGAACCAGACCACATACAATCCGCATATACCAAACTGCCTGTTCTACCGTAGCGCTGTCTCCCAGGCGAAAAAATCCCACCAGCACATCGGTACAGGTTACGCACAGAAACGCAAATAAAAATGCAAACACAAAAGTAAGCTTAAGAGCTGCTTTCGCATACTCTGAAGCTTTCTCTCTTCTTCCCTGTCCGATGCATTGCGCCACATGGACCTGGGCTCCCATCTTAGCCAGTGATGAAAGGCTCTGAGACAGCCAGATATACATCCCACCAACACCGACTGCGGCCACTGCTTTCGATCCCAGTATCCCAATCCATGCCATATCCATAATATTATAAACTGTCCCCAGAAAAGAGGACGCCATAATTGGAAGGGCCAACTCTACCAGTGACTTTAAGATTGGCCCTTCTGTCAGCTTAATCTGCTTTTGTTTCCCCATCATTGATATTACCAGTGCACTCCTTTATCCATGCAATAAAATTCAAGATTCCCTCTCCGCTTTCTTCTGCCATCGTGTAGCCCTGTCCCCAAACTTCAGCGAACTGCACATCTTCCACACCTTTTGCATCTCTCAATGCCAGAGCCAGATTCACATCCGCTGATAACGGTGCCTCGCCCTGTTCTATACCTGAATTGATCCTCCAGTATCTTGCAATTGTCGACGTATTTTTTCCCTCGTAATACGAGCTCACATAATACATCGCATTATACATACTCTGTCTGGTTCCCAATGAATTTCCAAGCGAATCCTTCACCTCGGCATCTGCACTGTATGCCGCCGTAACAGAGTCATCCCAGTTTTTTAATCTACTGTAATCAAAAGAATACTCCTGGAGCAAAAAGCTCATTGTCGTATCAAAATGCAGACTTTCTGAACCTTCTGTGCCAAACAGATCATTTTCTGCAGAAGTGCGGTTCAGATCATCATATGCCCCCACAGCCTTTTCTGCTGTTTTACAGTATTTTACAAATGCTTCCATACCGCTGATCTTCGCAGTATTCGTCACTGTATCATAGGTTACCCATTCCTCTTCCCTGTTAAGATAAGCGATATAATCTTCCACCGTATCATAATCTTCATAGGGAAATGTCACGCTCGCGAGGAAATGATTCAGCGACCCTTCTATAACGGATATGAGATAATCATAATAGGTCCCATTAGTGTAAATTCCGTCCCCGCCTTTTTTCAATGTCAGCGCATTTCCTTCTTCATCTTTTAACTTCAATGCATTGATATATTCACTATAGACATTGATCAGGTCCTCGGAAAATTTCTTTGTCCACGTATCTTCCTTGCGCGTATCGCCAACAGCATACTGTCCAAGTTCCCATTCATATGCTTCATTCCCATAATCAAGACCGGCAGATGGACACCATGCCATAACACCTGCAATCTCATCCCCTATCTCGTTTCCCTGTTCATCGTGCATCGCTGCACCAATCTCAGTCAGATATGGTGTATACAGATCACTGTTACCGGACGCTCCAAGGATTGCAGCCTGCGTTCCACCGGCTCCCATTCCAAAACAGTAAATCTGCTCTGTATCGCCCGGAAGCATGTCTTTATTGTATCGATAATACCGTACTGCTGCTTTTAGATCTGTCACACCCCACGGTGCTCCTCCGCAATAGGTTGTCCCATCTTCATTCTGTCCGTTTTCTTTTCCACGCAGTCCCGCATACACATAGATAAATCCCTGTTTTAAGTATACAGATGCCTCTTTATAGACATAAGAAGAAAGCGATTCCTGTGAAGCATACTCTTCTGTATTTACCGGAAAGATAATTGGTGCTGTCTGAGCTGTATATCCATGAAAAGTTTTCTCAGTATTTACTGTACAGCTATATGTGCCATCCTCATTCTTTTCGGCATCCATATAAGCCGCCGGCACATAAATTGCCATCGTCTCATATGCTATTGCATCAGGTTCCGTACAATATGGAATCTGAATCTGCCAGTAAACCTTATGTTCTTTATCATAGTTCCAGCCATCAGAATTGAACTTCAATGCAGAATAATCCTGCTCATACTCTTCCAGGTCTTTCTCTGCTTCCTCCTGTGCCTTTTCTTTTTTATGTTCTTTATCATTTTTCCACAGACATCCTGTACACGTTGTTAACACAACACACATGATCAGAAGGATTGCTGTCACTCTTTTTTTCATATTTATCTCCCGTTTTTTCTTTTGCCCTTCATTTTATCTTATATATGTGTTTATTTTATGTCTTTTTTCTTTCCTTTACTATATTACCCCATTTTATACAATTTTCCAATTACTTTATTTTTCGAAAGCATTCCTTTTCTTAAGAATATCACATCTTTTTCTCGCTTATATTGACACTTCATTCCCTGTAGAATTACAATGGAATTAATAAAAATCGGAGGTGACAGACTATGTTACATGAAGTATCTTTTCCATCTTTTAATGAGCGGGATAATGTACAGGGATGGATTTATGTGCCGGCAGCAAAACCAAAGGGAATCGTTCAGTTGATCCATGGATTTGGTGAACACTCCAGAAGATATCTGCATATGATTTCTGCATTTTTAGATGCAGGGTATATCGTTGCTGCAAATGACCATGTAGGTCACGGAAAAACGGCTGTTGAGAATGGTGTATGGGGCGACTGGGGCGACAAGGGTCCTCACACCATGATGGAAGACGAACATACATTAAAAGGAATTGTATGTGAAAAGTACCCTGATCTTCCATATTTTCTGTTTGGACACAGCATGGGCTCTTTCATTACCAGAGACTTTATAGCCAAATACGGTGATGAACTTGCAGGTGCTACAATCTGTGGAACAACCGGTATTTTCCGCCATGCAAAAGAAGGCGCAGAAGAACTGAAAAAAGTGATTGATGACGGACACGGCACAGATTCCAACCCTGAATTTTTAGGACTTATCATGGGCTGGATGTTTGAACGCTGCGGCGAGGCAAAGATTGGAAATGAGTGGATCTGCTCTGACCCTTATGTACAGAAAGACCACGCTGAAGATCCATTCGATGCATTCACAAAACCAACCAGCAACCGTTCTTTATATGACTTTACTCAGATGATGATTCAGATTGAAGGAACGGATTGGGCTAAACAAGTACCGACATCTCTTCCAATCTATAATATTGCAGGAGACCAGGATCCGGTGGGAGAATTCGGAAAAGGCGTATACGAAGTATCCAACTGGCTTGTAGATACCGGACATCAGGTAAAGACAAAACTGTATTCCGGATACCGTCATGAGATACATAACTACGCAGATATCAAATGCGAAGTAGAAGCCGGAATCATTGCATTCATGGACGATGTACTTAAATAATCATTTAAAAAGCAATCTATAAAAATCCAAAAAGACAGCATCTGCCTAACGCTTGTCGCGATAACAGATGCTGTCTTTTTATCATTAATTTTATAATTATTCTTTTAATTATTATAAGTTATCGGAATCCAGAATGATCGTAAATGGTCCATCATTTACAAGGCTCACTTTCATGTCTGCTCCAAACTGTCCTCTCTCTACAACCTCTACCTGCTCCTTACATTTACTGATGATGTACTCATACATCTCAGATGCCATATCGGGAGCCCCTGCTTCTATAAAGCTCGGACGATTGCCTTTTTTACAGTTCGCATACAATGTAAACTGGGAAATAAGAAGAAGTTCTCCTCCGACACTGTCCAGTGACAGATTCGTCTTTCCCTGCTCATCCTCAAAGATTCTGAGCCCCAGCATCTTCTTTACCATCTTATCTGCCACTTCCTTTGTGTCAGAATCAGATACTCCGATCAGGACCATGAACCCTTTCCCAATCTTTCCAAGTGTCTTTCCATCTACTTTTACTTCGCTTTCCGTAACTCTCTGTATCACAAATCTCATAACGTTTATCCTTTCTTTTCCTGGATTTTTATATTCTAAACCGCCATACTAGGCTTTTTTCCGCTCCGGAAGCTGTGCTAATATAATCGCTGCAAACATCAGGATACACCCACACGCTTCACGGGCAGACAAATGTTGCTTTAAGATCACCCATCCGGCAAGGACCGAAAAACATGATTCAAGACTTAAGATCAGAGACGCAATAGCCGGATTCACATTTTTCTGACCTACAATCTGGAGGGTATAAGCCACTCCACTGGAGAGCACTCCTGCATACAGAATCGGCCCCCAGCTTTTTATGATATCTGAAATGACCGGTGTCTCCAGTGCAAACATCGGAATGAGTGAGAGAAGACCACATACAAAAAACTGAATACACGACATTTTAACACCATCTACCTTCGGTGAAAAATAATCAATCACAATGATGTGCAGTGAAAATACCAGCGCACACAAAAAGATGAGAATATCACCCTTACCGATGGTAAATTTTTCTGTAATACATAAAAAATATAGTCCCATGAGTGACAATGCTACCGCAACCCAGATCTTCCATCCGATTTTTTTATGTAAAAATATACCACACACCGGTACAATGACGATATAGCAAGCTGTAATAAACCCTGCTTTTCCAACAGAAGTATACTGAATTCCAACTTGCTGAAGGCTGCTGGCAGTAAACAGTACAACACCACATGTGACTCCGCCGATGATCAGATCCTTTCTGCTGTTTTCATGTTCAATTGTTAATATCTGCTGTTTTTTGTCTCTATCTTTTTCACTGATCCTGTTTAAAAACCAGATACACGGAAGTAATGCTAATGCTCCTATAAAATTTCTGACTCCGTTAAATGTAAATGGTCCCAGATAGTCCATTCCCAAGCTCTGAGCTACAAACGCTGTTCCCCAAATAAATGCGGCCAGCATCAGCATCCCTGCATTCTTTGCTCTCATTCTGCCACCTCTTCTTATCGTAAATTCAAATGCACTTCTTACGCATGCCTGTAACTTGACCAGTATATCACATTTTTTCATAAGATGCGATTGAAAAAAACTCTTTTTTCGGTAATAATAAAAACAGTACAATATATTGGCAATATCAGGGAGGTCATTATGATAGAAGAACGCATTTTAAAATATCCGGGATTTATCTATGATATAGGAGGAACTTATTATTTTCTTGGGAAATGGATCTGCAAAGAAAGTCTGGAGGTTGACGCCAATGACTGTGTATTCATGTACCAGATGAACCGCCGCCAAAACGAAGAAAAGGATACGAATTTCTATTTCCAGAAGATACGGGCATACAGTGATTTTGCACTGGAAGTTCCTTATAATCCGGCACAGATTGAAAAAGACTTAAAAATTCTTATTGATGGACTTTCCGATGCAGAGACTGCGTCTTTAGAGAAACAACTCTCCTGTTTTGAGGAAGATTATCCCAAATTCTGCGGGAAAGACCTTCCAAAATAATTCACAAGAATTTTATTCCACAAAAGAAAGAGGTACAGCAACTAAAACTGTACCTCTTTCTTTCGTTTCTTTATTCTTCTTTTATCAGATAATGTGTCACAATAGACCCTACAGAGTTTCCCGCCACAACGCAAAGGAACTTCACAAAATTCATCAGGTTAAAATTCACAACCAAATACGGGAAATCAGCAATACAGTGTTCATATCCGGATAAAATAAATACCATGATACAGAAAACTGTAATCACTGTATTTTTACAATAGACCGCAACAAACATTAATACACCACAGAAACATCCAAATATGAACATAGCCAGAAATCCATTGTTAAATTTGTTCCCGGAAACTTCCACAAACTTGTCCATCACTTCTTTTCTCTGTGATGCAATTAAGAGTGTAGGGATGAGAACACCTATTAAGTTTCCTACAAACATCACCGCGAGATCTTTTGCCGGAACCGTCCCTGCAAATCCGATCTTTCCTGTGTACAGCTTTAGTCCGCACTGGATAATTGTCAAAAGTGCCAGCGAAAACAGCATCGCCCCTGCATAACGGTTATCCGCCACCGTATTGATCACAACTCCGATTCCCACCAATGCTCCGCTTAAAATAGCCTGCTTAAATGTAACTTTCATAACCTCTCTCCTTTGTCCCCCGACAAATGCATCCAAACACCAGTAAATGATATCATTTTCTTAGTTCCATGATCTCATCCAGAATACATCCTGCAACCGCATCCTTTCCCATGATCGGAAGCTCTTTTTGCATCTCTTTTGTGATCATAGTGACAATATTTGTATCGGTCTCAAAACCTGCACCTTTCACTTTCAGGTTATTCGCAACTATCATATCAAGATTCTTTTTCTCCAGTTTTTTTCTGGAATTTTCAATCATATTTTCTGTTTCCATTGAAAATCCGCATAAAAACTGTCCCTCTTTTTTATGCTCACCAAGATATTTTAATATATCATCGGTTCTCTCCAATGCAATCGACATATTATCGTCAGACTTTTTGACTTTCTCCTGTGCCACCTGTGACGGACGATAATCTGCAACTGCAGCTGCCTTGATGATCACATCCATCTCTCCAGTTCTTGAGACAACTGCCTCATACATGTCTCTCGCAGATACAATCGGCACCGTTTCCACAAACATCGGTGGGTTAATCGCACATTTTCCGGTCACAAGGGTAACCTCTGCTCCCCGAAGCATACACATTCTGGCCAGGTTATACCCCATTTTCCCGGAAGAGTGATTTGTAATATAACGGACCGGATCGATTGCCTCCTGTGTCGGACCGGCCGTAACCAGCACTTTCATCCCTTTCATATCTTTTGGCAATGCACAGCATTTTAAAAGATACTCAAAAAGCACTTCCGGCTCCGGCATCTTTCCGGCTCCGGTATCACCACATGCAAGATAACCGCATGCAGGCTTTACCACCTCCATGCCATATTTTCTCAAGATTTCTATATTATCCTGCGTGATCGGATTCTCATACATTGCCGTATTCATGGCCGGTGCAACAATTTTTGGACACGTGCAGGCCAAAACCGTAGTTGTCAGCATATCATCTGCCAGTCCATGTGCAAGCTTTGCAATCACATTCGCTGTAGCCGGAGCGATGATAACTGCATCTGCTTTTTTCGCCAGTGCGATATGCTCTACTTTAAATTCAAAATTGCGGTCAAATGTGTCAGAGACACACTTATGTCCTGTCAGGGATTCAAATGTAATCGGATTAATAAAATTCTTCGCATTTTCCGTCATGAGAACACGGACTTCCGCTCCTGCCTTTACAAGCATACTGGCAAGAGAGGCACTTTTATATGCAGCAATTCCTCCTGTAACTCCCAGGAGAATCGTTTTCCCTTTTAACATCTTTTTTATATCCTTTCCTCGGCTAATCGTCATTATCTCTATTATATTGTTTCTTTTCAGCGATTTCAACCGGGATTCATCTTATTTTTCCCTCTTTCCGACACGCTTTGTATTAAAATAAATACTTGTCCCGTCACAATCTTAATGCTATAATACGCAGGTAATTGTATTGTATCCCGCTAAGCGAGAATGATAACAAGGAGGAATTTAATAATGAACACACAAAAACACGACACTCGTTGGATGGTCAGTGTTGCACTTATGGCGGCTATCGTTATTGTACTGGCAAACACACCGCTCGGCATGATCCAGCTTCCAATTATCAAGGCGACAACTGTTCACATTCCGGTCATCATCGGAGCAATCTTACTCGGTCCTGGTGCCGGTGCAATTCTTGGAGCTGTATTCGGGATCTGTTCCCTGATCAGTAACACAATGGCACCAACACTTTTATCCTTTGCTTTCTCACCTTTCATGAGCACTACAGGAATACCAGGCGTTATAAAAGCACTCTGGATTTCTATCGGATGCAGAATTTTAATCGGTGTAGCTGCAGGATGGCTTTGGATCGCGCTGGAAAAACTGAAAGTCAATCAGATCATCGCTCTTCCGGTCGTAGGATTCGCAGGTTCCATGGTAAATACGATCACTGTAATGGGAAGCATCTATCTTCTGTTTGCACAGCAATATGCAGAAGCAAAAGAAGTTGCTATCACAGCAGTATGGGGACTTGTTATGGGAACTGTCACAGCTTCGGGAATCCCAGAAGCAATTGCCGCTGCCATCTTAGTACTGGCACTTGGCAAAGTATTGATTAAGTTCTTAAAAAGAGTGCAGTAGTTAATTTTCAATTATGATAAGCCAGAAGATCTTTTTTACATATCTTCTGGCTTTTTTTAGAAAAATATATGATTTCGACAGATTTTAAATTTTTATAAGAGAAACTCTTGACATTTACCATGATAATATGGTATAAAATACAAGTGCGACAAATACATATAGGGGATTGGTCAAGTGGTATGATAGGGGTCTCCAAAACCTTTGGCGGGAGTTCGATTCTCTCATCCCCTGGTTCTAAAGTTCCAGAGATTGCGTGGATACGTGGTTTCTGGGATTTTGTTTTATACCATAATATTACAAGAACCCGGGATTCTCCGGGTTCTTGCTTTACACAATATAACTTCTATTTCCACTTCAGTGAATACCATCCGGAAGAGTAAGAATTTGCTCTCTGGACTTTAATATAATAAGTTCCCTTACTCCATTTTCCACTTGATTTTAACAATAGCGACTCTTTTGAATTATCATAGATAAAAGATTTAATCTTCTTGCTGCCTTTATACACAATGATTTTTAACTGAGAATTTGTACAGCCTTTCATATTAATTATAACTTTCTTTTTACCTGTCAACTTGAATTTGTACCAGTCTGCCTGTGAACTTCCTGCCTGGATCGTACCTTTTATTGTTTTATTTTTCTTTATTGTGACTGCTTTGGATTTTTTGGTTCCGCTCTTTTCTGAAATCTTACTGTTCTTAACACTAAAGGCATAAAACCCTGTAGTATTAGCATATGGCATTGTAACCCTGATATAATAGGTCTTTCCTTTCGTCACTCCATATACAACATCTTTACTTCCGTCTGATGTCCCAGACAATGAATTTTTTGAAGCATTACAGAGAACGATTTGTGAAGTGCCTCCGGCCACTGCTGCCGAGAGATAACCTGTGTAGGATGGTACAACTTTAAAATAATTTGTTGTATTGGCTCTCATCTGTCCTACAAAAATTGTTTTACCACTTGCAACTGCGCGATCTCCCCCGTTAAAATACGCTGCCCGAAGTCCTATTGCCTGACCAGCAGCCGTTGCCTCTACTCCCAATGCATAAGTTCCGGCTTTCGGGACTTCAATCATAAAATATCTATACCCATCGTCTGTATCTATTTCTGCTGCGGAAACAGTCTTCAAAGTATCTGCTTCAAATAATCCAAATATCAGCTTACCGTTACTATCACTACTATTATATTGTGCATACATATAGATAGTGCCTCTTGCAGGAACCGTAATTGTTCTGTAATAATAATCTCCGCCAGTATTAAAACTAACCGCTCCCGAAGGAATGCTTGAAAATTCATTTCCGTTAATAATCTCTTTGTATCCGATATTGCCGTCTACGAACGCTTCTGCGGATATCTCTTGCGTTGATGCATCTTCTGCCTCTGATTCAATTCCGGTTTTTTCACCAAGTTCTTCTGTCAGTTCGTAAACTTCCTCTGACACACCTTCTACATTTTCTTCTGTCGCTTTTACCTCTTCACTCACAAGCTTTTCCACATCTTCTGCATGTACAACTTCCGCAGTTGATACAACAAATACGCAAACCATCATTGCAGAAATGATTCTTCTCATCCTTTTTTTCATAACTTTTCTCCTTTGTGATTTTTCCTGTAATTACATCTAATTTTATTATAATGGACTTTTTTCACTTAATCAATTGCTAACTTCTCCTTCCGGATATTTGTCTTTACTCACTTCTTTTTTTGTATTTTTTTTGAATAAATTTTAACAAAAAAATTCATTTTTTTCTTTTGTTAAACGATAAATCGCATTTTTTTGAATTATTTTGCAAGAAATCATTGACGAACCGTCAAAATATGGTAAAATGTCCTCAGGCTTTTTGCTATCGATAATTAATATTGAAATAAATAAAACAGTTTATGGAATGGAGGATACAAACGTGACAGCATATAGTGAATTATCAAAAGAGGGATTACTCGCATTAAAAGATGAGTTAGAGTCTCAATTTGCAGAGGCAAAAGGGAAGGGCTTAAAACTTGATATGTCCAGAGGGAAACCGTCCACAGAACAGTTAAATCTTTCTATGGAAATGATGGATGTATTAAAGAGTGATTCTGATCTTGTCTGTGAAGAAGGTGTTGACTGCCGTAATTATGGTGTTCTTGACGGAATCAAAGAAGCAAAACAGCTTCTTGCAGATATGATGGAAGTTCCTAAGGACAATATTGTTATCTTTGGAAATTCCAGCCTGAATGTTATGTTTGATACGATCTCACGCTGTATGACACACGGAGTTCTCGGAAGCACTCCGTGGAGTAAATTAGATAAAGTCAAATTTTTATGTCCGGTTCCTGGATATGACAGACATTTTGCAATCACAGAATACTTTGGAATCGAGATGATCAATGTTCCGATGACACCAACCGGTCCGGATATGGATATTGTTGAGGAATTAGTAAGCTCTGATCCGGCTATCAAAGGTATCTGGTGTGTGCCAAAATATTCTAATCCACAGGGCATCACTTATTCCGATGAAACTGTACATCGTTTCGCTACATTGAAGCCGGCCGCAGAAGATTTCCGTATCTTCTGGGATAATGCATACGGTATCCACCATTTATATGAGGACAAACAGGATTATCTGATTGAGATCTTAATGGAATGTAAAAAAGAAGGAAACCAGAATATGGTTTACAAATTCTCTTCTACATCAAAGATCAGTTTCCCTGGTTCCGGTATTGCCGCAATCGCAGCTTCTGATGATAACCTTGCTGAGATTCGCCAGCAGATGCGAATCCAGACAATCGGACACGACAAACTGAATCAGTTAAGACACGCAAGATACTTCGGAGATATTTCCGGTATGGTAAACCATATGAAGCGCCACGCTGAGATTCTCCGTCCGAAATTTGATATCGTCCTTAACTCTCTCGAGGAGGAACTTGGTGGACTTGGCATCGGTTCATGGATGGCACCTCGAGGAGGATACTTTATCTCTTTCGACTCTGTGGAAGGATGTGCAAAGAAAATCGTTGCCAAAGCAAAAGAAGCAGGTCTTGTCATGACAGGTGCCGGTGCAACATTCCCTTACGGGAAAGACCCAAAAGACAGCAATATCCGTATTGCGCCGTCATATCCGACTGTGGAAGAATTAAAAGAGGCTGTTAGAATCTTCATTCTCTGTGTAAAACTTGTAAGTATTGATAAATTACTGGAAAGCAAATAAAGAAAAAACTCTCGGTATTCCTGCTTAATCATACAAATCTCAAGCTTCAGGATACCGAGAGTTTTTATTCATTATTTCCCACTGAATACTTTCATCGCTGCTTTCACATCTGCCTTAATGGCTTCACGTCCCCATACAGAAATGTCATGATAGTACACGAATTCATCGCCCGCTTCTATACATTTTTCTTTTACTGCCGCTCCGCCTGCTTTTGCAGAATATGTATAATAATTAATCTTTCGAACACCCCGTTTTATGCACTCTTTAAAATCTGCGTCACTCACTCCCGAACCACCGTGCATAACAACCGGAATTCCTGTCTTCTCGCGGATCTCTGAGATACGGTCAAAATCAAGCTTCGGTTCAGCAAAGTACAAACCGTGGATCGTTCCAAAAGAACATGCCAGTGCATTAATACCGGTAAGTTCTACGAATCTCGCAGCTTCATCCGGATTAGTATAACCGTCTACGCCACTGACACCATTTGCTCCCATGGCTCCAAGTTCTGCCTCCACTGATGCTCCGTACTCCCATGCCATCTCTACAGCAATCTTGGTATTCGCCACATTCTTATCAAAATCCAGCATAGAACCATCATACATCACAGATGTAAATCCCATGTCAAGTGCACGTTTCAGATAATCAAGCTTCTGCCCATGGTCAAGATGTACACACACCGGAACACTGGCTTTTTCAGCCATCATTACCATAATCGGACCCATAACATCCAGAGAAATATATGGTTCGTGAACCTCTACAAACTGAATGATCACTGGCTGTTTCAATTCTTCAGCAGCTTCCAGTGTTGCCTGAAGTCCTTCTAACGTGCATACGTTAAATGCACCAATTGCCTGTCCGTAACTTTCCGCATACTCTAAAACTCTGTTCAATGTTACCAGCATCTTTTCTTCCTCCTCAAGCATTTATTATTTCTACTTTTTTCATTATACTCCATAAAATCTTTTTCTGTCTATCTTTAATGGCGTTTTATAAAAATGTTTCACAAAATACTTTTTAGTTTGTGTATTGCTTTTTTCATACTTTTTCCATAAAATATAATTAATTCATTTCGTATTATTACCAAAAAAGTACTAAAATCCAAACAGAATATAATAGTACAGAAAGGACGGATTTCTATGAATAACAAAAAAATCGTGGTTGCCGGTCATCTCTGTGTAGATATCACTCCTGGTTTTCTTCCTAACCAAAGGACGTCCCACATTGGAGATCTTTTGAAACCCGGAAAATTGTTAAATGTCGGAAACGCCACTACCAGTGTAGGTGGTGCTGTAGCTAACACCGGTCTGGCTCTGAAAAAATTCGGCAGCGAAGTGATCCTTCTCGGGAAAATTGCAGACGATGCTTTCGGGACGATTATCGAAAAGACATTTGAAGAGTATGATGCTACCAGCAATCTGATCCATGCTGAAAATGAGAGCACTTCCTATACGATGGTAATTGCTCCTCCGGGAATTGACCGGATCTTTCTCCACCATATGGGCACAAATGCTACTTTTTGCTCAGATGATCTTGATTATGATCTGATCGCACAGGCTGGACATTTTCATTTCGGATATCCTCCGCTTATGCGCAGTATGTATGTGGATGAGTCCAGCGAATTAGTGAAGATACTAAAAAAAGTAAAAGAACTTGGGCTCACTACGTCTCTTGACATGGCTGCCATAGAAGACGGTTCCGAAGCAGCTGCACAAGACTGGGAGAAAATCATTAAAAATCTTCTTCCTTATGTTGATTTCTTCGTTCCAAGTATCGAAGAACTTGGCTATATGATGGACAAATCTGTCTATGACGAGTGGAACAGGCGGGCAGACGGCGCAGATATCACTTCTATCCTTGATATTGACAAGGATGTAAGACCTCTTACAAATACTCTGATTGAGTGGGGTGCAAAATGTGTCCTTATCAAATGTGGGGCTCCCGGAATCTATCTGCGGACTGCTTCTTCAGAAATCATGAAAGAGATCAATCCACAATTTGAATCCTGGGATAATCTGGATATCTTCGAAAAAAGCTATGTGCCGGACCGCATCTTATCAGGCACAGGTGCCGGTGATACAAGTATTGCCGCATTTTTAAAAGCCGCCATTGATGGATATCCGGCAAGCCGCTGCCTCCAACTTGCAGCCGCGACCGGTGCTTCATGCATTACAGCCTATGACACCTTAAGCGGCCTGAAATCTTTCGATGAATTAATCGCCCGGATTGACGCCGGATGGGAAAAGAATCAGTTTTAAAAAAACAGAGTATCCTTGCAGCCAATATGCTGCAGTGATACTCTGTTTTATGTAAAATAATTATAATTAATTTTATAATAAATTCATTGCCTGATTCACAGACTTTACTCCAATAATTTCTATTCCTTCAACCTCT
>JBJEMB010000262.1:26220-38730 GCA_051879455.1 Lachnospiraceae bacterium | reverse complement strand
TTTTTTTGCAACAGCTTGGCATAGGTGACATAATTTGCTATAAATCCTAAATGCATATGATGAAGAAAAATTCGCATTAGTGAAGTAAAGTGCGTGATTTTTGGAGGGAATATTTATTTTTAGAATACATTTATAGAAATTTAAAATAATTAATATTTTTTAAAGCCAAAAATCAATAAGTAAAAATATGAAATCAAGGAAAAAAGAAAAGTTGGCATGGATTTTGCTTGTTTAATAAAGTAGAAGGATTACATCCGAATTCAAAAGTATACGGACAAAAGGAGAGGACAACATGAATTGTGTGATGGTAACAAATAATTCAAAATGCAATGAAAAATGGAAGGATAAGATTCAGGTGGACTACTGCGAAGAGTGGGAATATTTGGATGTCTTGACTGCAGCAAGAGATTATATACATCGGGGATATTTTTTGCTGACACATCCTCTGGCTGGAAGTGTGAAGCCAAATCAGACTCCTTTCAAATCTATCATTTTATCCACAGAATCACTGGAAGGTGCGCAGGAATTCAAGGATTTGATTCTGATTGAGGAAAGCATTGCATCCTATCATAAATTTATGAATAATCGTCCGCTTCCGAAGTGGTCAGAAAAGTCGACGGATGATTTTCGGACCATTGATCTGTCACTGATGGAAGGTGCCATGTCAAATCCTATAATAAACAGAAGATAAAATACTTAGGAGGTGCGTAAATTATGAAATTGGAATTGGGAAAAATTTACATCAAAGATGTCCAGTTTGCAGACAGAACTTATGTTGAAAACGGAACATTGTATGTATGTAAAGAAGAGATCGAGAAGATAGTTCTCGAGGATGAAAGGTTAACTGCAGCAACAGTAGAGCTGGCAAGACCGGGAGAGTCTGTACGTATATCGCCGGTAAAAGATGTCATTGAGCCGCGTGTAAAGGTTGAAGGTCCTGGAGGAATCTTCCCTGGTGTTATTAATAAGGTTCAGCAGGTTGGAGAAGGAAGAACACATGCATTAGTGGGTTCAACTGTCATCACTTGTGGTAAGATTGTTGGTTTTCAGGAAGGTGTCATTGATATGTCAGGACCGACAGCAAAATATACACCATTTTCAGAGACCTATAATGTGTGTGTAGTGATTGAACCGGCAGATGGTCTTGAGACTCATGATTACGAGGCTGCAGGAAGAATGGCAGGTCTTAAGGTTGCTACATATATCGGTGAGGCAGGACGTAATGTTACTCCGGATGAAATTGTAACATATGAGACAAAGCCGCTTCTTGAGCAGATTGCAGAATACCCGGATCTTCCGAAGATTGGATATGTACATATGCTCCAGTCACAGGGACTGCTTCATGATACTTATTATTATGGTGTAGATGCAAAAAGATTTATTCCGACAATCATGTATCCTACTGAGATTATGGATGGAGCAATTGTAAGTGGTAACTGTGTGGCGCCTTGCGATAAAGTTACAACCTATCATCACCTGAATAATCCGGTTATTGAAGATTTGTATAAGCGCCATGGAAAAGATCTTAATTTCGTTGGTGTAATATTGACGAACGAAAATGTTTTCCTTGCAGATAAGGAAAGACATTCAGACATGGTTGCAAAACTTGCAAAATATATTGGTCTTGACGGGCTTTTGATTACAGAAGAAGGATATGGAAATCCAGATACAGACCTTATGATGAATTGCAAAAAAGTGACTCAGGCAGGAGTTAAAGTTGTTATTATCACAGATGAATTTCCGGGACGTGACGGAAAGTCTTATTCCCTTGCAGATGCTGTGCCGGAAGCAGATACGATGGTATCTTGCGGTCAGGGTAATCTGATCGTACATTTCCCACCGATGGACAAGTTAATCGGAACGATGGATTATGTAGAGAGTCAGATTGGTGGCTATGCCGGATGTATGAATGAAGATGGAAGTTTTGATGCAGAGCTTCAGATTATCATTGCATCCACAATTGCAAATGGTTTCAACAAACTGGCGGCACGCACATACTAGAAAGGGGGAAAAGTGATGGCAAAATATAAAATTGTACACTATATCAATAATTTTTTCGCAGGAGCAGGCGGTGAAGAAGCAGCAGGTATGAGACCGGAACTCCATGAAGGTGCTATGGGACCGGGACTTGCTCTGGCTACAGCTTTTGGGGAGGAATATGAGATTGCTGCAACTGTTGTATGCGGTGATAATTACTTCGGTGAAAATCTTGAGGACGCTACATCAGAGTTAATTGGAATGATCAAACAATATAAACCGGATCTGTTTATCGCCGGACCGGCATTTAACGCTGGACGTTACGGAGTTGCCTGCGGAACAATCTGTAAAGCAGTCGAAAAAGAACTTGGTATTCCGGTAATTACAGGAATGTATGAAGAGAATCCGGGAGTTGATATGTTCCGTAAGGATCTGATTGTCGTTAAAACTAAAAATTCAGCGGCAGGTATGAGAAATGCCGTCCCGATTATTAAGAATCTCGGAGAAAAGATGGTGAAAGGAGAAGAAATTCTTGGACCATCTATTGAAGGATATCTGGAAAGAGGAATCCGCGTAAACTATTTTGCCGAGAAGAGAGGATCTGAGCGAGCAGTTGATCTGATCGTGAAAAAATGCAGAGGTGAAGAGTGCCAGACAGAGTATCCGATGCCAACGTTCGATCGTGTAGATCCGGCTGCTCCGGTAACGGATATGGCACATACAAAGATTGCGGTAGTTACCTCCGGTGGTATTGTTCCGCAGGGAAATCCGGATCATATTGAATCTTCCAGTGCAACAAAGTATGGAATTTACAGTATTGAAGGCATGGATAGAATGGATAAGAAAGATTTCATGACGGTACATGGAGGATATGACAGGGCATTTGTAACAGAAGATCCGAACCTTGTAGTTCCGCTTGATGTGCTCAGGGATATGGAACGAGAAGGAGTGATCGGTGAGCTTGCAAATTATTTTATTACAACAACAGGAACGGGAACGGCAACTGGTAATGCAAAAGCATTTGGTGAAGATTTTGTTGGAAAATTAAAAGAAGATGGTATCGGAGCAGTTATCCTCACTTCTACCTGAGGTACCTGTACACGTTGCGGTGCAACGATGGTAAAAGAGATTGAGCGTGTGGGAATTCCGGTAGTACATATCTGTACAGTTGTACCAATTTCAAAAACAATTGGTGCAAACAGAATTGTCCCGGCAATTGGTATTCCGTATCCGCTTGGCGATCCAAATAAATCTCCGGAGCAGAGTAAGAAGATTCGCCGTGAGTTGGTAGAAAGAGGCTTGAAAGCTTTACAAACACCGATTGACGAGCAGACAGTATTTGAATAAGAAATTAGGAAAGGGCGAGTTGTATTTACTCGCCCTGATTATTATCTTAATTCGTATTCCTGAATCTTGTTGAAAATCTGGCGGGAGCTGATGCCAAGTTTCCTGGAAGCTTCTGCCACATTTCCGTCTAATTGTTCTAATACCCATTTCAGGTAAACTTTTTCACTCTCCGCTTTATACTCTTTCCATGGAAGGATTTTTGAAAAATGATTATCAGATTTGTTTTTTTGCGCAGTACCTATATTATATAAGATTGGCAGGGCTTCTTCAGTCACGACACCGTGATTTGATAAAATTACCATGCGATCGATAATGTTTTTTAGCTCTCGGATATTTCCAGGATAATCATACTGCATTAGAAATTTTTCAACGGAACTATCGAGGGAATGAATGGCGATGTTGTTTTCTTTTTGGGATTTTTTTATGAAAAAATCTATCAGTGCCGGGAGATCTTCTTTCCGTTCTCTCAGAGAAGGAATACGTATTACAATGGTGCTGATCCGGTAAAAGAAATCTTCTCTGAATTCACGCTTTTGAATTTTTAAGGGGAGATCCTGATTGGTAGCTGTAATAAGCTGAAAATCTATTTCTCGCTTTATGTTGCTTCCGATTCGTTCGATCTGTTTTGTCTCCAAAGACCTGAGTAGTTTGATCTGTGTGGTAAGAGATAGATCTCCGATTTCATCGAGAAATAATGTGCCATGGTTGGATAGCTCAAATTTGCCGGCACGTGTTTTGGAGGCTCCCGTGAAAGAACCTTGTTCGTGTCCAAATAATTCTGATTCCAAAAGTGTTTCAGTAAAGGCACTGCAGTTGACAGCTACAAAATTCTGATTGCTTCTGTGACCACAGGCGTGAATGTATTTTGCGGCAACTTCTTTACCGCACCCAGATTCCCCGGTAAGCAGTACACTTGCATGGGTATCTGCCACACGTTCGCAGAAATCCAGAGCCTGCTTGAATTTTTTGTTTTTGGTATCAAGGTGAAATTGCTCTCTCAAATGTCGCTTTTCAGTGGTACTCATATGTTTACCTCCAAGATGTGTCGGTGGATATTATGGTCTAAAGTGTTATGTTTATTTCATTATATATGAAAAATATTTCCTGCACAAGAAAGTTTCGGTTATCGCTTGTAGAGAAGGAAAAAATTGTATAGAATAAAGAGGTACGAGGAGACAAATTATGGAACTGAAGGCAGAAATACAGCAGAAAATGTCCTTATCTGTGCATATGCAGCAATGTTTGGAAATACTTGCTATGGATAATGCGCAGCTTGGAGAGTTTATAATTGAGCAGGTGATGGAGAATCCGATGCTTGAATTTGCTGACCGCATGACGTGGGTGGCTGATCAATCTTCTGTTGTCAGAATGGAAAAGGACTGGTCGGCAGAAGATGATGAAGAAATGTATGAAAAGGAGATTGCAGTGCAGGAACATCCGAACAGTGATCTCTATTTTCAGCTGTCTGGTTATCATATGACAGCTGAAGTTCAAAAGGCGGCAGAATATATTATTGAGAGTCTGGATGAACGAGGATATTTTACAGATGATATAAAAGAAACTGCCAGAGTTTTAAAAATCAGTATGAAAAATGTAAAAGAAGCACTCAGAATTGTAAAACAATTAGAGCCAAAAGGTATTGGAGCTTCGGATCTTAAGGAGTGCCTTTTGATACAGCTGGAATCCGCCTATCCGGATGAAATGACCGCAAAAGAGATTGTTTCAGGAGATTTGCTTGGGGATTATGCTCAGGGAAGGTATGAAAGAATTGCAAGAAAAACAGGAAAGACGGTATCGCAGATTAAATGTGCCGGCGAGGTGATAAAAAAACTGAATCCGAAGCCATTTGATAATGTAGAACCAACGGTTAGGACAAGATATCTTACGGCAGATCTGGTTTTGGTTAAATACGATGACCATTATGATATTCTTTTAAATCAGGAGTATCTGCCAGAGATTTCTTTGAATAAAACATACCTTGGACTTTTAAAAAACGGGGCAGATGAAGCGACGAAGCAGTATATACGTGAAAAATATGAGAGGGCACAGTGGATCAGAAGTTGCATAAGACGCAGACAGGAGACACTTCTTGGAATGACAGAACTTATTTTTAAGTATCAGAAAAATTTTCTGTCAGAAGGACCACCGGGGCTATGTCCGCTTAAGTTAAAAACAGTTGCAAATGATATGCAGATGCATGTTTCAACGGTAAGCCGTGCTGTGAAAGGGAAATATATTCAGACAAAGTGGGGAATTTATCCGCTCAGATACTTTTTTAGCAGTGGAATTCAAACGGAAGAGGGAAATATGAGCCCTGCGCAGATCCGTTCCGTAATAGGGAGACTCATACAAAAAGAAGATAAATCCCATCCATTAAGTGATAGTAAGTTAGAAAAAGTGTTGAAAGAACATGGGATTTCTATATCCAGAAGAACCATTGCGTCATATAGAGAACAGATGAATATTCCGGCATCTACTGCGAGAAAAATAAATGAGAATGGCAGTAAAAGCTAATGAAAGATATGAAAAAATGTAGAAGAAAGGGGAACTTTACACAATGAGTATTAGTGATTTGAATTCATATGAGCTTTTGAAAGAGGAGGAGCTACAGGGGATAAAGGCGAAAGGATATATGCTTCGGCATAAAAAAAGCGGTGCACGCGTCCTTTATATAGAAAATGATGATACGAATAAAGTGTTTAGTATCGGATTTCGTACACCACCAAATGATAGTACAGGAGTGCCTCATATTCTGGAGCATTCGGTACTTTGCGGCTCAAAAAATTTTCCGGCAAAAGATCCGTTTGTAGAGTTGGTTAAAGGATCGCTTAACACATTTTTAAATGCAATGACATATCCGGATAAAACAGTTTATCCGATAGCAAGTTGTAACGATAAGGATTTCCAGAATCTTATGCATGTATATATGGATGCAGTATTCTATCCGAACATTTACGAACGTGATGAAATATTCAGACAGGAAGGGTGGAGTTATAAATTAGATTCACCGGAGGATAAATTGTCCTATAATGGAGTGGTTTATAACGAAATGAAAGGAGCATTTTCTTCGCCTGAAGGTGTACTGGACAGAGTTGTACTTAATACTTTGTTCCCGGATACATCCTATGCAAACGAGTCAGGTGGTGATCCGGATGTAATTCCAAACCTTTCGTACGAAGAATTTCTTGAATTCCACAGAAAATATTATCACCCTTCTAATAGTTATATCTATTTGTATGGAAATATGGATATTGAAGAAAAACTTGACTGGCTTGACAGAGAATATCTGTCGTCATTTGAGAAGGAGGAAGTAGATTCCGAGATCAGATATCAGGAGCCGTTTGAAGCTGTAAGAGAAAAAACGTTTTCTTATTCCATAGCAAGCGATGAGTCTGAGGAGGATAACACCTATCTTTCTTACAATAAAGTAATCGCGACAACTCTCGATAAAGAGTTATATCTGGCATTCCAGATCCTTGATTATGCGCTTCTTTCTGCACCGGGTGCTCCGTTAAAAAAGGCACTTACAGAGGCGGGGATCGGCAAAGACATTATGGGTTCTTACGATAATGGGATTTATCAGCCGATCTTTTCGGTTGTTGCAAAAAATGCAAACGAAGAGCAGAAGGATGAATTTATAAAAGTGATTGAAGATGTTCTTTCGGAAATCGTGAAGAATGGCATCGATAAGAAAGCGCTTGAGGCTGGAATAAATTATCATGAATTTCGTTATAGAGAGGCTGACTTTGGAAATTATCCGAAGGGACTTATGTATGGGCTTCAGATTTTCGACAGTTGGCTGTATGATGAAAATGAACCATTTATGCATATTGAGGCGCTGGATACCTTTGAGTTTTTAAAGGAGAAGATAGGGACTCGTTATTATGAAGAATTGATCCAGAAATATCTTCTGGATAACACACATGGGGCAATCGTAATCGTGAAGCCGGAGAAAGGACGGACTGCAAAGATGGAGGAGGAGCTTGATAAAAGGCTCCAGGAGTATAAGGAAAGTCTCTCAAAAGAAGAAGTAGATGCGTTGGTGCGCCGTACGGCAGAACTTGAGGAGTATCAGTCAGAGCCTGAGAGCGAGGAAAACTTAGAGCGAATTCCGGTACTCAGAAGGGAAGATATCTCAAGGGAAATCGAGCCGATTGTGAATGAAGAAATGACATTTGCAGGTATTCCACTCATTTTTCATGAGATTGAGACAAATGGAATAGGATATATAGATGTGCTATTTGACATGTCATCTGTTAGTGAAGAAATGCTTCCTTATGTGGGAATCCTGCAGGCAGTTCTTGGTATGATCGATACAGAAAACTATGAATATGGAGAACTGTTCAATGAAATTAACGTGCATACAGGTGGTATTGGCACTTCTCTTGAGCTTTATACGGATGTGACAAATATCCGGGAGAAAGCATTTAAAGCGACTTTTGAGATTAAGAGTAAGGCATTGTACGGAAAACTTCCTGTGGCATTTGAAATGATAAAAGAAATTTTGACAAAGTCAAAGCTTGATGATACAAAACGTATCAAAGAGATTCTTGATATGTTAAAATCAAGACTGCTTATGAAATTCCAGTCTTCGGGGCATACTACGGCAGCACTTAGAGCTATGTCTTATGCATCACCATCCGCAAAGTTGAAAGATATGACAAGCGGTATAGAATTTTATGAGACGGTAGATCATATTGCAGAACATTTTGAGGAAGAAAAAGCACATTTGACAGAGGTTCTTACAGAACTTTCTCATCAGCTGTTCAGAGCAGACCGAATGATGATCAGTTATACCGCAAATAAAGATGGTCTGAAAGAAATGGAAGCACTTGTAAGTGGTTTGAAAGAAAGCCTTTTTACAGGAGAGCGAAAAGATGGAAGCTGCATCATTCATTGCGTGAAGAAAAATGAAGGCTTTAAGACGGCATCGAAAGTACAGTATGTGGCAAAAACCGGAAACTTTATTGATTACGGTGCGTCTTATACTGGGGCGCTTCAGATATTGAAAGTAATCTTAAGTTATGATTATCTGTGGCAGAATATCCGGGTAAAAGGTGGAGCATACGGATGCATGAGTAATTTCAACAGGATTGGAGAAGGATATTTTGTGTCCTACAGGGATCCGAATCTGAAGCGCACACTGGAAGTTTATGATGGAGTAGTAGATTATCTGAAAAATTTTTCTGCCAGTGAACGTGATATGACAAAATATATTATCGGAACTATGAGTAATATTGATCAGCCAATGACTCCGGCAACGAAAGGCGAGCGTTCCATGAATCTTTATATGAATAAAGTCAGCGCTGATCTTATCCGCGAAGAGAGAAATCAGATCCTGGATGCTACAGTAGATGACATTCGTGCCCTTTATCGTGTGGCAGAAGCAATGCTGAAAGCAGATCAGATGTGTGTAATTGGCGGGGAAGAGAAGATAGAAGAAAGCAGAGAGCTGTTTGATACAGTGACAAGTTTTTAATTAATAAGAGACGTAGACTTTTTCAGTCTACGTCTCAAATGAAAAAATAGTGTTTACCTTAATGAAGGAGTATTTATGAAGAAAGATTATAAATCAGGTTTTGTGACGTTGATTGGACGTCCTAATGTAGGAAAATCGACACTTATGAATTATCTGATCGGACAAAAAATTGCGATTACATCTAACAAGCCGCAGACAACGAGAAATCGAATACAAACAGTTCTCACTACAGAGGATGGTCAGATTATTTTTGTGGACACACCGGGAATTCACAAGGCAAAGAATAAGCTTGGTGAATACATGGTAAATGTGGCAGAAAGAACTTTGAATGAAGTGGATGTAGTACTGTGGCTTGTGGAGCCGACTACATATATCGGAGCAGGAGAGCAGCATATTGCAAGGCAGCTAAAGAAAGTTAATACTCCGGTAATTCTTGTGATCAATAAGATTGACAGTGTGAAAAAGGAAGATGTGCTCCCGGCGATTGCCGCGTATAAAGATATTTATGATTTTGCTGAGATTGTGCCGGTTTCTGCAAGAAATGGCGATAATACAAAAGAACTTTTGAAAGTAGTGATGAAATATCTTCCATATGGTCCCCAGTTTTATGATGAAGATACAATTACTGATCAGCCGGAACGACAGATTGTTGCGGAACTTATCAGAGAAAAAGCGCTTCATTGTCTTCAGGATGAAATTCCGCATGGAATTGCGGTTGCGATTGACAGTATGAAGCAAAAAGGTAAAGTGATGCATATTGATGCGACTATCATCTGTGAGAGAGATTCCCATAAGGGGATAATTATTGGAAAACAAGGAAATATGTTGAAAAAGATTGGAAGTACGGCACGATATGAAATTGAGAAAATGCTGGATTTACAGGTAAACTTAAAGCTTTGGGTCAAAGTGAAAAAAGATTGGCGGGACAGTGAATACCTGATGAAAAATTTTGGATACCGGGAAGAAGAATAAAAGTTACCTTTCATGGGGGAAGCTAAGTTATTATAACTTTTGATAATTATAACAGAGGATGAGGTGACCCTATGGAAGAACAATATTGGAACCGTTTTGCCAAGACAGGAAAGATAGCAGATTATTTATATTACCGTGGATTTGCAATCTGCGGGCAGATCATGGAACGTCATGAAGGAGACGAAAGCAGTGAATCAGATTACAGTGACAGGCATGGTAATCGCATCAGCACCCATGGGGGAATATGACAGGCGGGTCGTTCTTCTGACAAAAGAACGGGGAAAGATTTCTTCTTTTGCCAGAGGAGCCAGAAAGCCAAATAGCGTGCTGGTAGGTGTTACCAGCCCATTTACATTTGGAACATTTACGCTTTATGAGGGGCGGACATCTTATACATTGATGTCGGCCTCTGTTTCCAATTATTTTGAGGAACTCAGACAGGATATTGAGGGAGCCTATTATGGTTTTTATTTTCTGGAGTTTGCAAATTATTATGCCAGAGAAGCAAATGATGAAACGATGCTTTTGAAGCTCTTATATCAGACACTTCGTGCACTTATAAATCCACATATTCCTAATCGGCTTATCCGGTGTATCTATGAGCTTAAAGTGGTCTGTATTAATGGGGAAGGACCACAGATGTCTGCCTGTGTCTGCTGCGGTAATACAGAGGGAGATTACGGATTCAGTGTAAAGTGTGGAGGTCTTGTGTGTGAGACTTGTAAAGACCGGGCTCCAGACAAAAGAAAACTGCTTTCATCGACTCTTTATGCGATGCAGTATATAGTTTTGTCACCGGTAGAAAAATTGTATACATTTGTGGTAAAAGACGAGGTTCTTTATGAACTTGAGAGAGTAGTGACTGCATATTTGGAAGAATATGTGGGAAAATCCTTCAAATCTCTGGAGATACTGGAAACAATTGCAAAGTAGCACTTGAAATGCTGTATTGCAACAGGTATAATGTGCAGTAAGTATTGCTGCTTCAGGCAGTAGTAGATTTTAAGAAGGAAACACAAAAAGAAGGTGAGGGCTAATTATGGCAGAAAAAACGATGGATAAGATTGTAGCGCTGGCAAAATCAAGAGGATTCGTATATCCGGGTTCCGAGATTTATGGCGGACTTGCGAATACATGGGACTACGGTAATCTTGGAGTTGAGCTTAAGAATAACGTAAAGAAAGCATGGTGGCAGAAGTTTGTACAGGAATCACCATATAATGTTGGTGTTGATTGTGCCATCCTGATGAATCCTCAGACATGGGTAGCAAGTGGTCATCTTGGCGGATTCAGTGATCCTTTGATGGATTGTAAACAGTGTCATGAACGTTTCCGTGCTGATAAGATGATTGAGGATTTTGCAAAGGAAAATGGACTGGATATCGGAGACAGCATTGACGGCTGGAGTCATGAAAAAATGCAGGATTATATTAAAGAACATAACATTCCGTGTCCGACATGCGGGGCTCATGATTTTACAGAGATCAGAGAGTTTAACCTGATGTTCAAGACATTCCAGGGTGTTACTGAGGATGCGAAGAACACCGTATATTTAAGACCAGAGACAGCACAGGGGATTTTTGTAAACTTTAAAAATGTACAGAGAACATCCAGAAAGAAAATTCCTTTTGGTATTTGCCAGATTGGTAAATCTTTCCGTAATGAGATTACACCGGGTAACTTTACGTTCCGTACAAGAGAGTTTGAACAGATGGAATTAGAATTTTTCTGTGAACCTGGCACAGACCTTGAATGGTTTGCATACTGGAAACAGTTCTGCCTTGACTGGCTGAAAAAACTTGGTCTTACAGAAGATGAGGTGCGTTATCGTGATCACTCTCCGGAGGAATTAAGTCATTACAGCAAAGCTACAACTGACGTGGAGTTCCTCTTCCCGTTCGGATGGGGTGAACTTTGGGGAATTGCAGACAGAACAGATTTTGACTTAACACAGCATATCAATGTATCCAAGCAGGATCTCAGCTATTTTGATGATGAGAAGAAAGAAAAATACGTTCCATATGTTATCGAACCATCACTTGGTGCTGACCGTATGGTACTTGCATTCCTTTGCAGCGCATATGATGAGGAGGAGCTGGAAGGCGGAGATACAAGAACTGTTCTTCATTTCCATCCGGCACTTGCACCGGTTAAGATTGGTGTCCTTCCACTGTCAAAGAAGCTTAATGAAGGTGCTGAGAAAGTATATGCAAAACTTACAAAGAAATATAATTGTGAGTTTGATGACCGTGGAAACATTGGTAAACGTTATCGTCGTCAGGACGAGATTGGAACACCGTTCTGTGTAACATATGATTTTGATTCTGAGGAAGACGGAGCAGTTACAGTTCGTGACCGTGATACTATGGAACAGGAAAGAATCAAGATTGAAGACCTGGATGCATATTTCGAGAAGAAATTTGAGTGGTAAGATCAAGATATTTAGAAAAAGGCAGCTGTGTGGCTGCCTTTTTTATGTAAATGTAAGGAGTGTATTGTGATAAAAAAGAGTTCCGTAAAGAAACGGAACTCTTCTAAACTTATATTATGTATTTAGTTGTCTTATATTATTCAGCTTTTTCAAGTTTGTCAGCGTAGTACTCAGGGTGTAATCTTCTGTCTCTGAATTCAGCAGCTGCTGTAAAGAGAACGTCAGTAGATGAGTTAAGTCCTGTTTCACAGGAATCCTGAATAACACCGATGATAAATCCAACACCTACAACCTGCATAGCAAT